>LJNA01000008.1 GCA_001304365.1 Syntrophobacter sp. DG_60
TTATTTTTATATGATTATTTGTAATCGTTCACCGCAGAGTGCACAGAGGACGCAGAGAAAAATAAGAATTTTAAAAATGCTTTGCTTTTGTGCTTTGTGATCTCTGCGTTCTCTGCGGTAAATAGAAAAATGATGAACGGTTATGATTATCTTTTGATTTAAGCCAAAATGTATAAACCCATTTCCCTAATAGGGACTGGCTTTTACGTCCCTAAAAACATTGTAAAGAATCCAGAAGAAAAGATATTTAAATTGACAGGTATTTTAGAAAGGAGAAGGGCGGAAGATGGGCAAGCAGCTTCTGACCTTGCCTTAGAAGCATCAAAAGCAGCACTTTCTCAAGCCCATATCAGCCCAAAGCAGTTAGACTTAATCATTGGTGCAACCATTACCCCTGATTATCATTGCCCATGCATGGCCAATGTGTTAGAGGCAAAACTTAAGGCGGATAATGCTACCTCTTTTGACATTTCTGCTGGTTGTTCAGGCTTTATCTTTGCCTTAGATGTTGCCTCTAGATATTTAAATGCATCTAATTTCACCTATATCCTAGTAGTAGCTGCTGAAGTAATGACTAGGACTTTAGGTCCAAATGATTACCCTACATCTATGACATTTGGGGATGGTGCTGGCGCTGCAGTTTTAAAAAGGGCAGACAAAAAGGAGGTAAAAGATTATCCACAACTCCTTTCTACTTATTTAGCTACCGATGGCAACTCTGGTAATTATCTGCTTCTCACTGGTGGGGGTTCAGCAGTAACCCCGATTTCAATAGAAAGTGTCAGTCAAGACAAACATTATTTAAAGATAAAAAATAGTTTTTTTACTATAAGGCCTGCTATAAACCACCTTTATGAAGCCTGCAAAAAGGCCTTAGACCAAGGCCACCTAACCATTGAGGACATCGCTTTAATTATTCCACACCAAGTTAATTTAAGAATATTGAAGGAATTGGCGGAGAGGCTTGGTCTTTATGATGACTTTGAAAAAAGATTCTATATAAATATTAATAGATACGGTAATGTATCCTCGGCATCTGTAGCCATAGGACTAGCAGAGGCATTATCGGAAGGAAGAATAAAGAGGGGGGATATGGCGCTTCTGGTGACCTACGGAGGAGGCCTTACCTGGGCCAGTGCGGTCATCAGAGCCTAAAAAGAAAGAGGGGGGAGATAATGATTAAGTTTTGCGTGGGGACCAGTTTTAAAAACATCCATCTTATAGAATATGCCCACCAGTGCAATCAAAAAGGTAAAGGAATAATTAAAGACTTCTATGGCTCAGTTGAAAATGAGATATTCTCTTCTATTAATTTTGGTACAGGTAGAGAACACGCCTCTTGCAGGGATTTGGCAAAGTTTGTAAAGAAGGCGAAAAGATATGACATAAATGTTTATCTCAATGTAAACACCTTAAGGGCAACGCCTGATTTTTTAAAAAAATATGAAAATCAAATTGCCAGCTTTCTGAAGAGACTAGAAGATATGGGGGTAGAAGGTGTCATTTTTAGCGCCATCCCTCTTATAGAATTTGCTGCCCAAAACAGTAATAACCTAAAGATTGCAGTAAGTGCCATCCTTCAATTGGATTCCCTTCAGAGGATAAAACGCCTTAAAGACATGGGGGTTCATAGGATTATACTTTCTCTTTTTAAAGGAAGGGATTTTAATTTTTTAGAAAAATTAAAAATGGTACCCAATATGCAGTGGGAGATACTATGCAATGAGATTTGCCGATTTGAATGCCCATTTTTGCCTCAGCATTATCTCCATCGATCCAACCCTGATTTTGCTCAAGATAAGACACGCAATTATTACTATAAATTCTGCCACAAAGAATTGCTGTATGACTTTCCCATAAACATTTTAAAGACAAGGTTTATCAGACCAGAGGATGTGCCATTTTACCATGATTACTTGGGCATTGAATATTTTAAGATTGTACGTAGAGAAAGCCATCCGGAGCTTATCAAATTCTTTATGAATGCTTACTCTTCCCTTGATCATGATGGGAATCTAATGCATCTTTTTCCTATGTTTATGAAAAGCCCTAAACAACTGAAAGACAATAAGAAGCTTGTGATAATGAATAAAGATTTGGATGGATTTTTAACTTATTTTTATGAAAATCGTCCTGATTGTTCTAATGATTGCTTCACAGTAGGTGGAAAGTGCGATTATTGCAAGCGTTTTTGGCAAGGAAAGAGACTTGCCCATAAGATAAAAGTTGCTCAGGCAGTTTAGATGAAGACACTTTCTGAAATCATGATAAATAGAAGGTCTATTAGAAAATACAAAAAGGATAAGATAGGTAAAGAACTTATTAAAGAAATTATTGATTTGGCCGTTTGGGCACCCTCTCCTTTCAATTCTCAGCCTTGGAATTTCATAGTGCTTTCTAAAGAATATATTTTGGGAAGAAGGACCAATGTGGGGGAGTTGCTCTATAAGAAATCCGAGCCAGCATTAGAAAAAATCTTTAAAAAGCAGGATTTTTCTCAGTTTATTGTAAAGAAGTTTTTAAAAAGTTTTGGCAATGCTCCCTATCTTATTGGCGCACTGAGGAGCAATAGAATTGGGGAGGTAGATTTAGGCTTTCAAAGGGCCTCTGTCTATGCAGTTATCCAAAATATCTTATTAATTGCCCATGATAGAGGGCTAGGGACATGTTGGATAGGGGTAGACGATGAGAGCCGTGAGGTAGTGCAAGAAATATTGGGAATTGATAAGAAAAAAGGTGAACTTTTGGCGCTTATTGCCATTGGCATCCCTGATCAAAGGGTTAGAAATTTAGAAAGAAAACCATTTAATATCTGGTTTTTAGAGTAATGAATTACTAGATGTCGGACACTCGATATTTTGAGGAAAAAGTGCATTATCGAGCATCGAGAAACGAGCATCGAGCATCGTATCATGAATCGTGGATCATGAAATGAAAGATATAAGAAAGTTGTGTTATGAAGCCATATTAAAGGTAGATGGTGCTGAGCATATAGATTATGATAAAGTTAGTGATGATACTGAAATCTATGGCAGTGGATTTAACCTTGATTCATTGGGACTGGCTGAGCTTACTACCATCTTAGAGAAAAAATTTAATATTAAGATAGGTGATGAAGAGATTATGGAGGCAGAGGCATTTGAAAATTTTGGTGCACTGCGCAGATTCATGTCTGAGAAAATTGGGAAATGAACTTATCTATCTACCAAAGGTTCCAAAAAACCACTCAATTAAATAAAAATAAACCCTTTATTATCGGAGAAGAAAACAGATTAAGCTTTGAAGAAACCTCTAAACTTGTTGATAAATTCTCATATTATTTAGGAAGTGAGATAAGGCTAAAAAAAGGAGACAGGGTAGCCTTACTTTTAAATAATCAACCAGAATTTGTTATAGCCTTTCTGTCGTTAAACAAATTAGGTATAATATTTGTTCCCTTTAATAATCGTTTAACTGCTGGAGAAATAGAATATATGGTAAATACTACTGCTGCAAAGGCAATTGTATTTAATCCCCTTTATCAAGAGAAAATAAACGGATTAAAGGAAGTCATAAAAATAAATGCCCAAATTATAAAGGGATTGGATATAAAAGAGGAAACCCCTGTCTTTAACCAGGAAGATGCCTTTATCCTTTTTACATCCGGGACTACAGGGGTTCCTAAGGGGGTTTCACACACCAATGAAAATAGCCTCTTTTATGCAAATGTAATGATTGAGGGCCTGGAGTTTAGACATGACATGAAACACCTCATTGCTGCACCCTTATACCATGCCATAGGTTGTGAGGATCAATTAATACCAGCTATCATATTGGGAGAAACTGTGGTATTAACTAATAATACCACACCTCAAAACATGGCAGGGCTTTTAGAGAGACATAGTATAGATATACTGTTAGGGCCTCCCACTATTTTTACCCTTTTAATCCTCTCTGGTATATCCAAAAAGTATAAGCTTTTAGCTACTAAGGTATTTGGGTATGCTGGTGCTCCCATGAGGCCCCAAATTATTAAAGTGCTCAAAAAGACATTCCCACATATAAAGCTATTTAATTTTTATGGCTCAACAGAGGTAGGGGGAACAATCACTGTCTTAGATGATAAATATGCCCTTTCCCATTCAGAGACAGTAGGTAAGGCAGTTAAAGGGGTGGAGGTAGAGATCTTAGATGAAAATGAATTTGCTTACGGTAAAATAGGGGAAGTAGTGACAAGACCAAAATATATGAGGGGCTATATCAATGCTGATATAAAGGATGCATTCTTTAACGGATACTTGAGGATGGGGGACTTAGGCAAATTGGATGAACAAGGATTTTTAACCCTGTTTGGTAGGATAGGTGATATGATGATTGTTCAGGGCGAAAACGTATACCCCATTGAGATTGAAAGGGTGCTTATTGAAAGTGGGTTTTTAAAAGAGGCTTGTGTAATAGGAAAGGATACCATACTGGGTCAACAACCCGTTGCCTTTATCTCTCCTATAGAAGGGGATGAAAAGGAGATTATTGAAAGACTAAAGGCAATCTGTAAAGAGAAACTGGCAGATTTTAAGCGTCCTAGGGATTTTATGGCCCTAAAAGAGATTCCTAAAAATCCCATAGGGAAAATAGATAAAAAGAAATTGTTGGAATTTTTGTAATTTAGCCGCAGGTTCACACAGATGAATACAGATAGGTTTAAATACAAAGAGAGCACGGATATTATTCTTAGAAGTTTTTATGAAGTTTATAATGAGCTTGGTGATGGATTTATAGAATCTGTCCATGAAAATGTCTTATATATTTTAACCGAGTATGGAAATTTTGGCAGAAAACCAGAATTCAAAAGATTTGTATATGATAATAAAAGAAAAAACATCAGCGGTAATCAGCGTAAATCTGTGGCTGAAGAGTTACGGATTTTTTAAATGAAACCAAAAAACATTGGCATTATTGGTGGCACAGGGAGAATGGGGCAATGGCTAAAGAGATTTTTAGAAGAAGCCGGTTATCAAGTTATGGTCTCTGGAAGGAAAACAGAGGTTTCTTCAAAGGAACTTGCCTCTCTATGCGATGTAGTAATTGTCTCTGTGCCCATTAAAGATACAGCAAAAGTAATAAAAGAGATTGGGCCATATGTTAGACCCGGGGCCCTTTTAATGGACATCACCTCTATAAAAAAGGAACCCGTCGAGGCTATGTTGGCCTACTCAAGGTCTGAGGTAATTGGTACACACCCACTTTTTGGGCCCAGTGCGTCCTCCATCAAAGGGCAAATAGTAGTAATTTGTCCAGCAAGGACAAAGATATGGCTACCTTGGCTCAAAGACTTATTGCTCAGCCATGAAGCAAAGATTACCATTTCTACTCCTGAAAAACACGACGAGATGATGACTATAGTGCAGGGACTGAGTTATTTTTTTGTCCTAGCTACAGGGGTTGCTATAAAGGAATCGCCTTTTAATTTAAATGAATTTTTAGACCATAGTACCCCTTTTTTTCGTATAATTTTAAGAAAGATGCACTCTATGAAGCAAAGTCCAGAGATGCATGCATCCATTCAATTTCATAACTACCATAGGATCCCAAAGTTTTTAGAGATAGTAAATGAGCTCAAAAAAGTTATAGAAGATCAAGATCATCAAAAATTTTATCAAATATTTCAAAGGTTAAATGAAATACCCTTCCCAGAAGAATAAAATGTTGCTTATTAAATCAGGTCATGTAATAGACCCTAGCCAAAATCTGGATGGAATATTTGATATCCTGATAGAAGGAGGCGTAATCAAGGCAATAGAAAAGGATATCCCTACCCTTCATGCAGAGGTTATAGATGCAAAAGGAAAGATTGTCACACCTGGTCTGGTAGATGCCCATACCCATTTACGTGAACCTGGATTTGAATATAAAGAGACTATTGAAACCGGTGCAAAGGCCGCTGCAGCAGGTGGATTTACGGCTATTTGCTGTATGGCAAATACCAATCCAGTAAATGACAATCAGGAGGTAACAAAATTTATCTTAAGACAGGCAAAGGCTGCAAGGGCTGCCAAGGTTCATCCCATAGGCGCAGTGAGTAAAGGCCTAAAAGGGAAAGAAATGGCCCCTATTGGGGAACTTAAAGAGGCTGGCGCAGTGGCCCTTTCAGATGATGGAAATCCTATCGTAAACAGTGGCTTTTTAAGAAAGGCCTTAGAATATGCAAAGTACTTTGGACTTCTCATTATTTCTCATGCAGAAGATAGGATGCTCTCCCCCGATGGGGTAATGAATGAAGGTAAGACATCCACTTACCTAGGGCTTTTGGGTATACCAAATACTGCAGAAGAAATTATGGTCTTTAGAGATATTAAACTGGCTGAGCTTACAGGCTGGCATATCCACATTGCCCATGTCAGTACTGCTGGCAGTGTAGATTTGATCAGGCAAGCAAAGGCCAAAGGTGTCAGAGTTACTGCTGAAACATGTCCACACTATTTTAGCCTCGATGAAGAGGCAGTAAGGGCATTCGATACCAATGCCAAAGTAAGTCCACCTTTGCGTACTAAGGATGATATAGAGGAGATTAAACAAGGCCTAAAGGACGGCACTATAGATATTATTGCTACAGATCATGCCCCTCATCACCCCCTAGAAAAGGCCGTCCCCTTTGAACAGGCCCCAAGTGGCATAATTGGCTTGGAATCGGCCCTCTCTATTTGCATCAAATTAATAGAAGAGGGTATATTGAAGTGGCCTGAATTGATAAAAAAGATGAGCTGTACACCCACTCATATCTTTAGGCTACCTGGAGGTACATTAAAACCTAAAAGTCCAGCAGATGTGACCATCATTGACCCTAATATGCGTTATCGCCTAGCTGTGAATAAATTTTATTCCAAGAGTAGAAATTGCCCATTTGATGATTGGGAAGTAAAAGGAAGGGCCTTGGTTACCATAGTGGATGGAAATATTGTGTATAGATTTTAATTTCTATTTAAATTAAAGTAAATGTTGGCTAAACCTTAAGTTCTTTTATAGACCTCATCAATCTTTTTTCTTACAATCTAATGGTTAAAGTGGATGGCCTTTGCTACTTTGCTTTGATATAGTGGTTGATTCCCATACCTCTTTGGTTAGTGAATGTTGTACTAGACTCTAATCCAGAGCAGCCTGAGAAGTCACTGCTTTTTTTCTTAATATAAAAAGTTTCAATTGAACTTCCTCTCTTATCATACTAAAACGGAAGAAAGGAGGTAAGGAGAGCATGAACATCTCAGAGAAGCAATTGCGTAACATTCTGCTGATTATCCATCTTTTAGCTGCAGTGGTCCTGGGTAATTTCCTCTATTCTCCATGGGGAAGTGATCCAACATTTAGGATGCTAATGCAAATCGTGATCTTCCCTGTTTTTGCATTGACAGGTTTGTGGTTGTGGCAGATGCCACGGATAAGGAGGTTTCTGAAAGGCAAGTGAAGTCGGTAAGAAATTATAATCTTTTTGAAATTTTTTTTTGAGCAGAGCAAGCTCTAAAACCTGAGAAAATCCCATTCGAAGCTTATCCATAAATAAGGAGGCAAGGAGTAAATGTACAAGACAAACAATAAAAAAATCTTTTTCCTTAAGGCGAGTAGTTAAGTTGACCGATAAGGTGGGTAATAACCCTGGCTCTTTACACCCTGATTGCATAGCCTCAGAAAGCATCAGTCATTTCAGGTCAAGTTTTTCGGCCATTATCTATATTATCCCTTTCTATTGATTTTCCAGAAACTTCAAAAAGTTATTGTAACAGGTTAAATTTATATGGAACAACTGTTTTTTTTACAATTTCAGTATCCATGGGACAATTAGTCACGGTGGAAAAGAAATGCAATTAAAGCGAGAATAATAATTACAAGACCAAACGCAAAATAGATTAAAGTAAAGTAGTTTATTTTCTCAAGGCTGGAACCAAGCAAACGCTCTCGATTAAATACATAGCCCCAGTACAGTGCGAAAAGGTAATTTATAAGCATTGCCAGTTTTATTTTTCCAAAAAGAAGCGCAAATGTGCTCAGCGTTAAAAGCAATACTATTTGAAAAAGTGGTACAGCTAGTTCCGTTGAATAAAAAAGCTCCATTAGCATCCCCTCCTGTCATAAAGTTTTCCATCTATAATGAAATACTGTGGTTTACACACCTTACACGGAGTAATATACTCATGATTTATGCATTACGTCAAGATTCTTAATAACAAGACTTAAACTGTTTCTACAGTCAAAAGTGCCTAGAAATATGGGAATTTTTGAGAATCTGGAAAAGGCAAAAAACGCTGGCACAAAAGCCAAAGAGAATTTGCGTAATTTATAATAAGCTTGGCGTAACCTACATCGATATAGGAACTTCACCAGGTCTTTTTAACCTGCTTTGCCCCTTTTTTTCAAAGATTAAGAGGAAACTCATTTTATACCTATAGGTGCTTACAGCCCTTGGCTGACAAGATATCCTTTACAACTCTTATGGCCTCTTCAGGCGATGCTGCCTTAAACAAAAGCCTTTCCTTTTTATAATCTTCAAATATAACATCTACATCAAAGTCCAAAAGAATTACCTCTCTTTTGTTCTTTAATGCCAGGGCAATCTCTGAAATAGTACCAGCTCTACCTTTACATGCAATAATGATATCACTTGAGAGTGCAACAATGACATTTCTGGCATCACCCATTCCTGTAAGTATCTGTATATCAATATATCTTGAGGCCTCAGTAGAGTTTTTATCAGGGAGTATGCCTAGGGTGATTCCCCCATGTTCTTTGCATCCCTTTGACGAAGCCTCCATTATACCGGCTGAGCGGCCTCCGTTTAAAAGAATCCACCCTTCTTTTGCAATTAGAGCACCAAGCTCATAGGCATACCTTTTATCCCTCTTTGTTGCCTCTCCCCCTCCAACTACCCCTATAACGATCTTTCTCATGTCTTACTCCTTCAAGTTTTCTTGCCAGTATCTTAATCATAGTGGTCTCGATAAGCCCAGAGATGGCCAAAAGTGGAATTATAACATAGGCATATACAGGTAGTTCCTTACAAAGTGCCTCCCATGCGGCTGAAAAGATAAAGTCAGGGTATAGTACCATACCTATCTTAATGCCTATAGAAAGGCTTATCCAGGCAGCAGGAAGCTCAAAGAGTGAGACAGGATTTAGAAAAATTGCCAAAAAATCTAGCTTTCCTGTTTCTTTAAACATTATGATCCCCACATTTACCCCAAGAAGAATGGCAAATATGAAAGGCAGTATAAATAAAAGTCCAGAAAGCACATTAAAGAGCAAAGATATGGAATTTAAAGAAAATATAAAGAAAAAAACCCTCAGATAGGGATCATCTGGGCTTAGATGCCTTTTTATTAATTTCCACACCCACAGCGGATAAAATAGAAATAATCTCAAGTTTTGCCTTACTACCCAAGGGGATAAAATCAATCCAAGGCAAAAGAGTACGGATGCCAATAGACATAAATTTAAGTTAATTAGCTTCAGGATACTTAAATACTGATGCATCTTTTATCCAAAGATGAATTATTCCTTGTTTTAAAAGTGGATTCCATTCTTTGGCAAGCGCAGTTTTGGGGCGTAGCCCAGCACAAACGGTGTTGTTATTGTATAATATGGGTTCATTTATTTTGCAATCGGTAGTCAATTTACACCAAAGTAGCAAACGTGTTAATGAGAGCTCTGAAAAAGAGCTCTCATTACACAAAGGGGTTACGCCCCCTTAGAACCCCAAATAAGGACTTTTTTTCTTTATTTTTCGGGGAGTTTGAGGGGTTTTACCCCTCAATGTGTTGACTAAAATTTTGGGGGCTTGCATAAAGTTAAAATTTTTGTTTAAAAGGTATAACACCAAAGGACAATGAATATCATTATTGTAGGTACAGGAGAGGTGGGTTATCACTTGGCTGAGAGGCTATCTAAGGATAATGATATAGTGTGCATTGAAGAAAATGCAGATAAAATAAGGCATATCTCTGAAAATCTGGATGTAAAGACCATCTGTGGCTCTGGGAGTGATCCTGCTACTT
Organism: Syntrophobacter sp. DG_60; assembly: GCA_001304365.1. Next base: position 10,020 of record LJNA01000008.1, read on the forward strand.
TACAAGAGGCTGATATCGGGTCTGCTGATATATTAACTGCTGTAACAGATAAAGATGAGATAAATATGGTGGCATGTTTGTTTGCTAATATTCTATCCCCAAAAACTATCAAGATTGCAAGAATAAGAAACAGTGAACTTATTAAATATAGGGAGATATTTAGCAAAGATTTGTTAACTATAGATTTGATGATAAATCCAGAATTGGAGGTAGTAAAGACCATTTTAAGATTAGTGGAGGCCCCTGGTGCCTCAGATATAGTAAATTTTGCTGATGGGATGGTAAAACTTATAGGGATTAAGATATACCCAACATGCCCTATATCTGATGCTAGGTTAAAAAACTTAGAAAAAAAGGGTTTAAATCAGGAGATTTTAATTGCGGCTATTGTGCGTAATGATCACTTAATCATTCCCTCAGGCGAAGATAAGGTTATGACCGGTGACTTAGTTTACGTAGTAAGTAAAGGAGACAAGGTATCTCAGGCATTGGCCCTATTTGGAGAAAGAGGTGAACCTATAAATAAGGTCCTCATTATAGGAGGGGGAAGAATAGGGGGAATTTTGGCCTCTGAATTGGAAAAGAGGGATATTCAAACTAAGATTATTGAAAAGAAACAAACTAGGTGTGCATATCTGGCAGAAAAACTAGAAAAGACCGTTGTTTTGGAAGGAGATGGGACTGATCAAACACTCCTTAAGGAAGAAAATGTCCAGGATATGGATATTGTGATACCAGTTACTGGCCAAGATGATCAAAATGTATTAATTTCCTTATTGGCAAGAAACCTAGGGACAAAAAAGACTTTGACTTTAATAAATAAAACAAGTTACCTCCCACTGGTTTCAGCTATTGGTTTAGACATTACTGTAAGCCCTGCATTATCTGCTGTTAGTGCCCTGCTACGTTATGTCCGTAAAGAAAAGGTGCTCTCAGATATGCCTCTAAAAGGAGGATATGCAGAGGCAATCGAAATAATTGCTACGGAAAATTCAGATGTTGTGAAAATGCCTTTAAGAGATTTAGAGTTCCCAAAAGGGGCTATTATAGTGGCCATAGTAAGGAACAAAGATGTCATCATCCCTAGTGGGAAAAGCGTAATTAGGGCAGGTGACAGGATTATTATCTTTTCAAGTACAGATACTTTGCCCAAAGTAGAAAAGTTCTGGCGTTAAACTAAGTATCTTTTTTTTAGATGAGAATTCAATATACCATCCATTTAATAGGCATTTTTATATTCTTTCTAGGTCTTATAATGATTGTCCCCCTATTAGTTTCCCTCCTTTATAATGACGGAAGTCACTTGGCCTTTATAAAGGCCATCTTAATTACTACCCTCAGTGGATTGATTATCTATTTTGTGTTTAAGGGTGAAAATACAGGGCTTTCGCATAGGGAAGGCATGGCCATTGTGGGCATAGGATGGATTGTGGCTGGCCTTTTCGGTTCATTACCTTACATATTTGGTGGTATCTTTGATAGCTTCATAAATGCCTTTTTCGAATCTGTGTCAGGCTTTACAACTACAGGGGCTACTGTTTTAAAAGATGTAGAATCTGTACCCTATGGCATCCTATTTTGGAGGGGTCTAACTCAATGGCTAGGTGGAATGGGCATCATTGTCCTTTCTATAGCCATACTTCCATTTTTAGGAGTAGGGGGTATGCAGCTTTATAAGGCGGAAGCACCTACTCCTATTGTTGATAAGTTAAAACCAAGGATTTCTGAAACTGCTAAGATTTTATGGAAGGTTTATGTACTTATATCTGCCTTGGAAGTGGTTCTTTTGTTATTGGGTGGTATGAAGCCCTTTGATGCCTTATGTCATACATTTACTACTATGGCCACAGGTGGCTTTTCTACCAAAAATGGTAGTATTGGTCAGTATAATAGTATTTATTTTGATATTGTGATTCCCTTTTTTATGCTTTTGGCTGGCATAAATTTTTCTCTTCATTACCAATTTTTAAGAGGCAACATAAGGGGATTCTTTAAAAACCCAGAACTTAAATTTTTCATGGCTTTGGTGAGCATTTTTATAGTTTTGGTGACTCTTAATATAAATAGCCAATTTGACAACATTTTTAAATCCCTTCGTTATGGGGCCTTTCAGGTATGCTCTATTATTACCACTACAGGGTATACTACAGCAGATTTTGAAAAATGGCCGGACTTCTCTAAAATTATTTTACTAGTCTGTATGTTTTTAGGTGCCTCTGCAGGCTCTACTGGAGGTGGAATAAAGTGTCTGCGTATTATGTTACTGCTAAAACATAGCTACCAGGAAGTATTTAAGATCATCCACCCCCATGCTATTACACAGCTAAAATTAGGAAAAAAACCCGTACCTTCTGATGTTATGAACAGTATAGGGGGATTTTTTATACTGTATATGATGTTGTTTATTGTTTCATCTATTCTGCTTTCAGCTATGGGAATGGACCTTATTACTTCTGTAGCCGCTGTAGCTGCCACTATAGGGAATGTAGGCCCAGGGCTTGGGATGGTAGGGCCGACTCAAAATTATGATATGATTCCCTATTTTGGGAAATGGCTTCTTATTATGTGCATGCTTTTAGGTAGATTAGAAATTTATACTATTATGACATTATTTACTCCAGAGTACTGGAAGAAATAGAATGCTACTTGATTTTAGATTGGTTTATGCTTATCTAATGTTTACAAAATGGATTTATCTAATTTTACTGAAAGGTTTATTCATCACTTAGAGATAGAAAGGAATTATTCCCTTCATACAATTCGTGCCTACCTCTCAGATTTGCAGGGATTTAAAAAATTTTTAAAAAAACGCAACATAAGGTCGCTTAAAGAAGTTAGTAGTGAAGTAATCAGGGATTATGTAGTATCTTTGATGCAGTCTCAAACACCGCGTACTGCAAATAGAAAGCTCTCCACTATCCGTTCTTTTTTTAGATTTTTGAATAAAAAGGGTTATCTGCAAGGGCATCCAGCATTGGCCATCTTTGGCCCAAAACAGGGTTATGTAATTCCTCATTTTCTTACTATAAATGAGGCATTTCAGCTAATGGATGCCCCTAGTGGGGAAGATGTGTTGATGCTCAGGGATAGGGCCATTTTAGAAGTGCTCTATGCTGCTGGTTTAAGGGTAAGTGAACTAGTAGGGTCAAATTTGAAGGATGTAGACTTAGGGCAAGGAATCATATTTGTGTATGGGAAGGGAAGGAAGGAGCGTATAGCCCTTTTAGGAAACAGGGCAAAAGAGGCACTTAGTGCCTATTTAGAAAAAAGGGGAAAATTGCTTAAGAGAGACAAGCAGAATGCCCTATTTTTAAACTGCCGTGGGAGACGCCTATCTACTAGAAGTGTAGCTAGAATTATTAAGAAATATGGTTTAAAATGTGGTCTTATGGAGAGGATAAGTCCACACACATTAAGGCACACATTTGCTACCCATCTCTTAGGCCAAGGGGCAGACTTAAGGACAGTGCAAGAGCTTTTAGGGCATGCAAGCTTGGCCACTACTCAAAGGTACACACACCTAACATTAAAAGGGTTAAAGGAGGTCTATGACAAGGCACACCCTAGAAAATAAAATAAGCAGTACCACCATTTTGGCTGTAAGGCATAATGGGAAGGCAGTAATGGCAGGGGATGGGCAGGTGACCCTAGGAGAAAAGTTTATTATGAAGCACAAGGCCGTAAAGGTTAGGCGCCTTTATCATGACAAAATAATTGCTGGTTTTGCCGGTGCAAGTGCTGATGCCCTTACACTATTTGAGAGGTTTGAAAAGAAATTGGAATATTTTAATGGCAATCTCATAAGGGCGGCGGTGGAACTGGCCAAGGATTGGCGAACAGATAAGGCACTTCGGCAATTAGAGGCCCTACTTTTGGTGGTAGATAGGGAACACGCCTTAGTGATTTCAGGGAACGGGGATGTGATTGAACCAGATGAACCAGTTATTGCCATTGGTTCTGGAGGCCCTTATGCCTTAGCAGCGGCCAAGGCACTGCTTAAATATTCCACATTAGATGCTGAGGGCATTGCTAGAGAGGCTATGGATATTGCTGCCTCTATTTGCCCTTATACAAATAGCCAGGTAATATTAGAGGTCTTAGATTAAAGGATGCCATTTCTTACACCAGAGCAAATTGTTGGTGAATTAGATAGGTATATAATCGGTCAAGATAAGGCCAAGCGGGCAGTGGCCATTGCCTTGCGTAATCGCTGGCGGAGGCAACAAATTCCTCCTCCATTAAAGGATGAGGTTCTTCCTAAAAACATTATCATGATAGGCCCTACAGGGGTAGGTAAAACAGAGATTGCCCGGCGTTTGGCCAGATTAGTGCAATCACCGTTTATCAAGATTGAGGCTACTAAGTTTACAGAGGTAGGATATGTAGGAAGGGATGTAGAGTCTATAATTAGAGATTTAGTGGAAATTGCTGTAAATATGGTTAAAAGTGAGGAGCAGAAAAAGGTTGTAAAAAAGGCTCGGGAACTGGCCGAAGAGCATTTATTAGATATGTTACTTCCTAAAAGAAGTAGCAGTAAAAGACTTGAAGAATCACATCTAGAATTAGTGAACCAGGAAGGTGATTCTACTCGGCAAAAACTACGCCAGATGCTGCATGAAAAAAAATTGGATAACCGCTATGTGGAACTAAGGACTGCACAGCGGGCCTTTCCAGCAGTAGAGATATTTTCTATTGCAGGTCTTGAAGAACTGGATATGAATGTTCGAGAGATGTTTGAATCCATGCTTCCTAAAAAGACAACAAAAAGAAGGGTTAAGGTACCAGAGGCACTTAGGCTCTTGACTCAAGAAGAGTCACAAAAGTTGGTTGATATGGATAGGGTAATAAGTGCGGCCAAAAAGCGAGCAGAAGAGTCAGGCATTGTCTTTTTAGACGAAATTGATAAGATTACTGCCCAAGGCAGGGGCGTTGGGCCAGATGTATCACGGGAAGGGGTGCAGAGGGACCTGCTCCCCATTGTGGAAGGCACAACAGTTAATACCAGATATGGCCCTGTTAACACAGATCATATCCTTTTTATTGCCTCAGGCGCATTCCATACATCTAAACCATCCGATCTTGTTCCTGAAATGCAAGGTCGCTTCCCTATCCGAGTAGAGTTAGATTCTTTAGATAAAGGAGATTTTATTCGCATCTTGACCGAACCAGAAAATGCCTTAGTTAAGCAATATCAAGCTCTATTGAAGACAGAGGAAATAGATTTAGAATTTAAGCCAGAGGCCATTGAAAAGATTGCTGATTTAGCTGTGAGTGTGAATGAAAGGACTGAGAATATCGGGGCCCGCCGTCTCTATACAGTTATGGAAAAATTGTTAGAGAATATCTCCTTTAATGCACCCCAAACCAAGGGAAAGATAATAATTACAAAAAAGTATGTAGAGGAAGAACTTGCTAATATAATAGCAGACGAAGACCTAACCCGGTATATTCTGTAAGATAGGTTTATAGAGTTCATTGGGTTTGCACGGTTTATTGAGTTAAAACCAATAACTTTTAGATTCTTTACTGATAAATCCCAAATCCAAAGCGCTAAATCCTAAACAAATTCAAATATCTAAATTCAAAATTCAGGACTGCTACATTTTTGGCTTCCCTGTTTTGGTCATTTGGATTTTGGTCATTTGATATTGTTTGAAATTTGAAATTTGAAACTTGTAATTTGGTATTTTTTTTCTGATTCCTCCCTTGACAATATTCTTCTTCATGGCAAAAATAAGTCAAAACTTGGGCAATCCTGAGATTATGGAAGACTTAATTAAAAGGGCAGAAATACTGATAGAATCTTTACCCTATATTAGGGAATTTTATCATCAGACCTTTGTAATCAAATATGGCGGGCATGCCATGAGCGATGAGACATTGAAGAAAAACTTTGCCTTAGATATGGTACTGTTAAAATATATAGGATTAAATCCCATAATAGTCCATGGGGGTGGCCCACAGATTGGCCAATTTTTAAAGAAAATGGGTATTAGTTCTCAATTTGTAAGCGGCTTTCGAGTCACAGACGATGCTACTATGGATGTAGTAGAGATGGTCTTGGTAGGGAGGGTAAATAAAGAGATTGTAAATTTAATAAATCAAGTAGGGGGCACGGCTGTGGGTCTAAGTGGTAAGGACGGGAGGCTGATTGAAGCAGATAAAATCTCTTTGAAAGAGGAAGAGTTAAAGGATAAACCTCCAGAGATTATTGATTTAGGTCATGTAGGGGAGGTAGTAGCCGTTAATAATGATGTTTTAGCGGTTTTGGATAAGTTTATTCCAGTAATTGCCCCTGTGGGGGTAGGCAAAGATGGGGAAACACTTAATATCAATGCCGATTTAGTGGCTGGGAAAGTAGCCATTTCATTAAAGGCAAAAAAATTGATTTTATTAACCGATGTACCTGGTGTGCTTGATGGGCAAGGAGAACTTATTTCCTCTATCAGTTTAAAGGATGCCAAAAAGCTCTTACATAGTAATTTGGTAAAAGGAGGGATGTTGCCAAAATTAAAAAGCGCCATCGATGCTTTAGAAAATGGAGTAGAAAAGGTACACATTGTTGATGGCCGCCTCCCTCATGCTGTACTACTAGAGCTGTTTACCACTAAAGGCATTGGCACAGAGATTGTTAAGGGAAAATAAATATAGAACAACCATTACCTTCGGCTACAAAGAAGCATGAAAATATAAGAAGTATGTTTAGATGGTTAAAATACTAAATCCGAAATCCGAAATTCTAAACAATACTAAATATCAAAATACAAATGACCAAAACAGGGAAGCCCGAAAGGCTTCTCCTATGGGGCCGAAGCCCCCAGCCATAAGAAAAAAACATCTTATTCCTTATTTGAAGGCCAAAAGCCTTCGGTCTGGCCTTTGAGGCCAGACAGTTTTGAATTTTGAACATTTGAAATTTGGATTTGTTTAGGATTTGGTGCTTTGGATTTAGGATTTAAGCGGCCTCTTAAGTTTGTTATATTGAGCCATTGGTATAACGATGGACATTGAGGACATAGAGGTTATTTGATGAAAATGAGAGATTGGATGGCTAAAGATGCCAATTATATTATGCCTACCTATCCAAGGCATCCTGTAGTGGTTGTTAGGGGAGATGGTTTTAAGGTATGGGATGAAAGAGGGAAGGAATATCTAGATTTTTTTTCTGGAATTTCTGTGTGTAATTTGGGCCATTGCCATCCAGAGATAATAAAGGCCATTGAAGGACAGACACATCACCTTTTCCATATTTCTAATCTCTATTATACCACCCCTCAAATTGAGCTTGCAGAGCTTTTAGTAAAACACAGCTTTGCAGATAAAGTATTCTTTTGTAATAGCGGGGCTGAGGCCAATGAGGCGGCCATAAAGCTTGCCCGCCTTTTTGGGAAACAATTTTCCCCACCACGCTATAAAATAATCACCATGGAGGGCTCTTTCCATGGACGCACCTTGGCCACATTAACAGCTACAGGCCAAGAAAAGGTAAGGAAGGGATTTGAACCATTGCCTGAGGGATTTCTACATATCCCTTTTGATGATATTAATGCTTTAAGAAAGTCTATCGACAAAGAGACATGTGCTGTGATGTTAGAACCTATTCAAGGAGAAGGTGGTATAATTGTTCCTTCACCCCATTATTTAAAAGATATAAAGGCACTTTGTAAAGAACATGGTTTGCTTTTGATCCTTGATGAAATACAGACAGGCATGGGGCGTACAGGCTACCTCTTTGCCTATGAGGATGAGGGAATAAAACCAGATATATTGACACTGGCAAAGTCATTGGCCAATGGGCTACCTATTGGGGCTATGCTGGCAACGGATGAAGTGGCAAATCTTTTCTCTAAAGGCACTCATGCAAGCACATTTGGCGGCAATCCCATAGCTTGTGCAGCAGCCAGGGCAGTGGTGAAAATATTTGTTGAGACAGAACTATTAAGTTATTCACGGCAGATTGGCCATTTTTTCAAACAACAGTTGGAAAAATTAAAGAAAAAGCATAAGGTTATTAAGGAAGTACGTGGAAGGGGCCTTATGTTGGGTGTAGAGCTAAATATAGAAGCAGCACCTATAGTAGCTGCCTTTCTAGAAAGGGGTTATCTTATTAATGCAGCACAAGAGAAGGTATTGCGCTTTTCGCCCCCTTTAATCATTACTAAAGAAGCCACTTCAGGTCTGATTTCTATACTGGATGAAGAATTAAGAAAATTTCAATGAGGAAAGACCTAATAACCACTTTGGATTTGAGCCGTGATGAGATTTTAGGGCTTATAGAAAGGGCTATCTCTCTAAAAAGGGAGAAAGATAGCCATCATGCCCCACTTGCCTTTAAGACCTTGGCCCTAATATTTGAAAAACCATCCACCCGTACCAGGGTCTCATTTGAGGCAGCCATGTATCAATTGGGTGGAAATGTAATATTTCTTACAAAGGATGTGACCCAAATGTCTAGGCAGGAACCTACCAAGGATACTGCAAGGGTACTTTCTCGCTATGTGGATGGAATTGTCATGAGAACCTATAGGGGCTAAAGGTTGCCTGGATAGGGGATGGCAATAATGTGGCAAATTCCTGGATAAATGCTGCCATTAGATTGGATTTTACCCTAAATTTGGCCTGCCCTGATGGGTATGAACCACAAGGGGATATATTAGAAATAGCAAAGGGGAGAGAGAATATCATACTCACCAATGACCCCATTTTAGCAATAAAGGATGCCCATGTAGTGAATACAGATGTGTGGGTCAGTATGGGGCAAGAGGAGGAGGCTCAGAAAAAAAGGCAGGTTTTTTCTTCTTATCAAGTAAATGAGGCACTCCTTAGGCATGCAAGGGACGATGTGATTGTCATGCATTGTCTTCCTGCCCACAGGGAGGAAGAAATTACCGATGAGGTTATAGAAGGGCCCCATTCTGTGGTATTTGAGCAGGCAGAAAACAAACTGCACCTGCATAAGGCAGTACTTGAGGCATTTCTAACATGAGAAGGACAGGCATTGCAGAATTACCACTCCATGATGGGAAGGCACCTGCCTGGCTATTTCAAAGGATGACCCATCTTTCAAGGGAAATCCTTAAGGTATTGGTATTAGAGTTTGGGGCAAAGGAGATACTAAGGCGTTTATCAGACCCATTCTGGTTCCAGGCCTTAGGATGCGTATTGGGATTTGATTGGCACAGCAGTGGCCTTACCACTACTGTTTGTGGGGCAATTAAGGAAGGCATTAAGGAAATTTCTGATGAAACAGGGCTATTTGTAGCAGGTGGCAAGGGGAGAGCAGCCATTAGGACACCTACTGAAATCCACCTTATTTCCGAAAAAACAGGCCTTTCTGCCCCCTCTCTAATCTATGCCAGCCGCTTATCTGCAAAGGTAGATAATTCTGCTATACAGGATGGATATAGTCTTTATCATCACACAATGTTTTTTACCATAGATGGGAACTGGTGTGTAGTACAACAGGGCATGAATGCAGAAAATCCATATGCCCGTCGTTACCACTGGTTATCAGAAAATGTGAAAAGCTTTGTATGCGAGCCCCATGCTGCCATCTGTGCCATGAGAAAAGAAAAAGTAGTATTAAATCTAATTGCTAAGGAGAGTGAGGCCACAAGAAGGACTAGTGCATCTTTGGCAAGAGAGCACCCAGATAGGATATTTAGGGAGTGGAGAAATATAGAGAGGCTTTATTTACCAAGGCATCATTTTATTGGTGCTAGTGATATCAATCCAAAGCGGCTCTATAGGACATTTATAAAGGCATATGAGGCACAACCCAAAGACTTTGAGGGATTGTTAGGTGTTAAGGGAGTTGGCCCAAAGAGCTTAAGGGCATTATCCCTTATTTCTGAATTAATCTATGGTGAAAGGCCAAGTTTTAAAGACCCTGCACGTTTTGGCTTTGCCCATGGTGGGAAGGACAGACGTCCATATCCAGTAAACCTCCCCCTTTATGATAAATCCATAGAAATACTAAAAGAGGCAGTAAATTCTGCCAGGCTTGGATACACAGAGAAATTAAAGGCCATAAGGCGATTGAGTCAATATCCCTTTTAGGCCGATGGGTCTAGTTGTCTTCCTTGGTAAAAGTCTGTGCACTTAAAAACATTCAGGTGGATATTCTGTTTTGTAAGCTTGGCCAACTCACTTACCCTTAGGCCGGTGTCTAAAAGAATCCAGCAACAAAACTTTTCCTCAAAGGTCTCACAGGCATTGGTTAATTTGTTGACCTCGTCATCATTTAGTGGTTCTCTTTTGTATTGATAACGCATAGATGGTACTATAACTTTGACCCAACGACATT
>LJNA01000009.1 GCA_001304365.1 Syntrophobacter sp. DG_60
CTTTCATGGAAGAAATCTGTAGAAACTTTTAATGTTAATATTGTTTCTACTTTATCCATAGGCCCACCTGAAGGCCATACAAACGGTTGTCCATCCACATCTTTTTTTGAATTGATTAATTGGATAAATTGAAAGCTAGCTAGCCAATTAGAAATAACCCATTTATCCAAGCCAATAACATAATTGTAACAATCTGTTGGTGCCCATCCAAACTTGCCATCTTTGGTGCGATAAGCCCGGTAATCGTTTTTTACATAGGCAAATTCTCCTCTAACAGTAAGACCTTTTATTAAAAAAGGACCACTTACAAATGTCTTAGAAAATGTTCCTCCCCAGACATTTATACGGTGATACCTCTGGATAAAACGAAAAGTGCTACCAGGGGGAGCAATTCCCCTTGAACTTAAGAAACTTTGGAGCTCCGCAGGGCTCATGTGCATACTCATAGCTAGTTGCTGAAGTTTTTGCAAATCCATCGTGCTTGTATCCACATTGGTAATCCTTTCTGGGGATTCAGTCTCCCAGGAATAGATATAATTTAGGGTATATTCAAAATTACCTAAAATATCCCTCCACCTAACACCAAACTTTGAGTTTCCCCATTTTTCCCCAGGTCTTCCTTCTTCAGAAATTATTCGGTAATCAAAGGGCACACCAGCCATGCCATTATGGCTAAGTTCCATTAAACTTTGCATCATCCTAGCCCCTTCTTTACTAGTCCCAATAGCAAAAGGTGCCCCCACTGCTGGCCAATAATCTGGCTCAAAGTCAGGAATCAATAAAAATTGAAATGTGCCATTCAAGGTAGGCTGAAATTCCATTTTTAACATCCAAAGAGGAATTTTTATTTCATTCCAAGGCTTAAGACTAAACTCCCGCCACTCTAGGGGATTTACATATTTATCCAAGACCCTTATACCATCCGCCGTGCCCCAGGTAATCAGTTGCTTACCTGCTCTGATGTCTAAATAATCAGAGAAAAAATCCACATAAAGCTCTCTCACCCAGGAGATGCCTTGCCAGGTCTCACGATTGGTATACATAGCTTGATGAGCAGGGGCATATTCATCTTCCTGATTATAGGCATGATCCCAGTATTTATAGAGATGGCCATAGAATGAGAGCCATGGTTTTGGTTTATACTGCCCCCTTACATCAACAATGTTCATAATTTTAATCCACTTTGTAAAATCAGGATAAACACCAGTCTCATTTTTAATATAACCCTCTACTGTAACAGGGCCTTTTTCTAAAATAGTTGCCTGCCCTAAACTAGGCAAAAAGACCACTAACAAAACAATTACCCATTTTCTCATCACTCCCCTCCTCTTAAAAATCTCAAATTTCAAGCTCCAAATCTCAAACAAATACCAAATTCTAAATCTAAAAATATCATCTTGATTTTCCTACTATTGAATTGAAGATTTTTGTGAGTTGAGTTGCTTCTTCAAGTAGCCGTTCTCTTTCTTTCTCACCTTGGAGCTTAACTTCGATAAGTTTTAGCCAATAGGCACTTTCTTTGGACTCCTTACGACAAATCTTGATCCTCATTACAAAATCCTTTTTGCTTAAGGATTCATTTGCCTCAATATAATTTGCTCCAACAGAACTGGAAGATTTAATAAGCTGTTTAGCTATCTCTATATTGGCCATAGTTTTTGGAATAGTTTTTATAAACTCAATCATTTCTTTAGCAAACTTTAAGGTTCGTTCTTCCAAATCATAATGTTTTGAATTTTTGGTCATTTGAATTTATTTGGAATTTGGAATTTGGAATTTGGAAATTTGATTTTACCATTCTTGTCTTTCCAGTGTTTTTTCTGTAAAGAATCTCTCACTTATATCTGTATTAAAAACGGGCTTCTTTTTCGCACCCATTACAATAATATCCCTATGGCCGGTCTTAAAATTATAAACCTCGTAAAAAACTGGATAGTAGCAGTCATCTCCTGGATAGACATAATAATGGAAGATTTCTTTATACATTCTGCCTTTTTTATCATAATATTCTTCATAGACAGAGGTCCCTGTCTTTTTGTCTATCCAGACAATTCTTTTTTCATAATACCAGCGCTTCTTTTTGGGATACCCCTCTACCTTGTAACAAGGGACTCCTTCACAATACATCTTTCCATCCCAGCCACTTTTATAGCCAGAAAAGATATCTTCTCCAATGAGTTTATAAGTTTCATAACCATATCTTCTTGTGGTAATCTCTTCTACAGTATATTCAGTGCCCATAAATGAATCATCCTCTTCTGCCTGAGAAACCTTCCTTATCTTCTTCCAAGCAGGGAGCCAGAGCCAGATATCATTTTGTTTATTTACATCTAAATAGGCCCAGGTAAGTATTGCTAGGCCCTTTGTGTATTCAGGATATGTGATTGAAATTATATCCTTATAATCAAGCCCTCTTTTTCCATGTAAGACAATCCTTTTTCTTGCTGCCCCCTTTGTCCTCTTAAAGCCTGACTTATCTATCATAATTACATCGATGTCCTCATATGTCACATCATCAGCATATCTAGTGAATTTTATATCAAACCAGGCCTTCATCAGTTCGTCAGCAGTGGGTTTTTCAGGTATGTTTGGCGGATGACACACCGGGCCAGCCCAAGAAAAACTAGCCCACAAAAACAAAAAAACCATTACGGATAAGACTTTTTTCATTTTCCCTCCTCCTTAAACAAAAATTTTGGTTTGATTATTAGCAAAAATGTAGGTAAAAGGATTAAGGCAGAAAGCATATTGATAAATAATAAAAATCCCAGTGTACCTCCTAATTTTGCCTGAAGCTTTAGATTTGAAAACAGCCAGGAATATACGCCAATAGTCAGAATGGTTCCAGTAAAGAATACCGCCCGGCCACAGGTTTTTACTGCTTCCTGAATGGCAGCTATCAGTGACCCTTTCCTATTTATTTCTTCCTTTATGCGAGACGCAAGATAAATGCTATAGTCAATGCCAAGCCCTGTGCCCATGGCAGCTACTGGTAAAGTGGCCAATGTAAATGGCACATTTAATAACCCAAAGCTACCAAATGTAAGGATAATACTGAAAAACAAGGGAATAAAGAGCAAAAGACCACCAGTGAAAGAACGCAAGGCAAGTGAGACACGTAAAAGGATAAGCAAAGAAAGGACAAACATATTTACTACTAGACCTTTTTTTATAATATCGTTGGTAGCACCTAAAATGCCAATTGGGCCACCCGCAAACTCAAACTTTGCCCATGGGGTTTTATGATATTCCTTTATCCAATCCCTTGTTTCTGAAATAATTTCCTCTATAGTGCTGCCTCGACAATCCTTAAGGTCTAAACGGATATTGGCATAGGTATGAGATGGGTCCACAATGCCAGAAAATTCACCTGGGAAGGCATTACTTTCATAGAGAAATAGATATTCTCCTATAGCCTTATCACTATCTGGCACATAGAAATGTTTTCTATCACCTCCAAATACTACTAGATTCATAAGCTTCATATAATCAGCCAAAGAAAGGCCATAACCTGCCTCAGGAGAATTATTCCTTAAATAGGTCTCAAGCCCATCCATCTCCCTCATCACGTCTGCCCTGACTAAGGCATTTTCTTCTTTTCCTTTTACCAATATAAAATAGGGAGTTGAGCCAGAAAAATAATGATTAATCTTTCTTTCTGCCTCATTATAAGGGGCATTCCGATAAAGGATAGAAGTGCCTGGTTCTATTTCACCTATTGTGATTTTTTTAGTGCCATAAAGGGAGAGGGCTAAAATGGCTATAAAAAAGCAGACAACAAAGGCCATATTTCTCTTTTTTGGATAAAAATTGCCCAACTTTTCTAAAAATCTAGCGGCAATGCCTGCACTTTTTACACTTCCTTTAAATCTGGGTAAGGGAAATGTAGCAAAGCAGGCAGGCAAAAATCCCACAACAGTAAGAAAAATACTTAAGATGCCAAAGCTGCCCAAAACAGCAATGCTCTTAATAGAAGAAATAGGAATCAGCCAGAGGGATGAAAAACCCAAAAAATCTGTAAAAAGCGATGCCCTAATGGGGTTTAGTAGAGAGAGGAGTACCCCTTTTGCTACCTCTTCCTTCTCTACATACTGCTTACTTAGTTCAAAATACCTCTGTATAAACTGGATAGAGTGGCTGATAGTGACAACAAAGATAAGAAAGGGAATAAGTACAGTAAATGGATTCAATGAATAATTAAATACCTTAAGTACAGAAAGGCTCATAAGGACAGACAGAGTGCCTGAAAAAAGTGGCAAGATAAAGCCCCTTTTCTTTTTAAATGCAAAAAATAAAAGACAAAGGATGATGAGCACGGTAATGGAAAATATATAAAGGATAAAACCCAGATGGGCCTCGATGTAGCCTTCTAATGTGGGGCGGCCACTGACATAAATATTGTGTTTTTTATCCTTATATTTTCTGATAATTTTATTTACTTTCTCATAGATAACCCTAGATGGGACTTCTTCTTTAAATTCTGCTTGAATCAGAGTGGCCTTAAAATCCTTTGACACAAGCGGGCCATAAACTAAAGGATTTCTTAAGATCTTTTGTCTTAAAACCCGCCACCCTTCTTTAGTCTCAGGGACATCCCTTAGAAGCCTCCTGACATCAAAGCCTTCTTTGTGTATTTCGACATGCTTTATTTGCCGGGAAAAAAGACAAAGCATACGCCTTGGATTTATTTCATCCAGATAAGAAAGCTCATCAAATATGCCATAGAGTTTTTCTAGGGTAACAGGGTTTAGGATGGTGCCTTCATTTACCTCAATGGCAATATTTACTCGATTTAGACCTCCAAAATGTTTATTTAACTCTCTTTGAACCTTAATGAATGGGTGCTTTGTAGGCATAAAATCTGTGCTTCTAGTGACAACTCTTATATCTTTAATGAAATAAAAAGAGGCAATACTCAATATAATAGGTAAGATTAAAAATAGATACTTATGCCTTACTATAAAGCTAGCCAGTTTTTCAGTTCTCATTTTAATAGTAAAATTTTAATAAGAGGCTTTTAATATAATTTAAAAAAAATGTCAAGCCTAAAATCGTGGAACCACTAGACTATTTAACGAATTGACTAATCCAAGGATTGCCTTCTCTTTATTAAGTTTCTATAATGGTTTTATGGATATGTTGACTCATTTTCCTTATGGGATATGATCTCCCTCTCATGATGGTATTAGTTGCAATCCCTCATGTTAAAAAGAGTAAAGCACCATAGTTTACACGGCTTAAACTGTTCGTTGAGTTTTCCAGTCACTCTTTTTTTCTGGTGGACTCAACTCACCTTATGCTACATTTCATAAAGGTTTATTAGGATGAAATCAAAAAGGTTAGTATCACTGGTAAAAGGTGAAGACCGATATCAAAATATATACCGTGCCTTAGAAATCATTAAACCTGACCTTGAACCCTTAAAACAAAAGACTAATATTTTGATAAAACCCAATCTACTATCTCCTGAAAATCCCTATGCAAATACCCACGTGGTGGCCATCCAGGTCATTATTGATTTTCTGGCTGAAAACCTTGGCGACTTCGCCAGCAAAAACATAGTAATATTTGAGGGGAGTGCCGGGGCCTATTATCAGAAATCATCTACTCGGGAGGTCTTTGCTCGCTTTGGTTACTTTGCACTGGAACAAAACTATAAAAATGTGAAGTTGGAATGTATCGAAAACTGTTCAGAGTATATTCCTTTTGAAATCAAGTCCATTGCTGGCTCCGAACAGGCCAGGCTGGTAAAGAGAGTAAGGGATTTTGACTATATCATCTCCGTCAACCTGCCTAAAACGCATGATTATGCCATCGCGACTTTGGGAATAAAAAACATGATTGGCCTAATAAAACAAGAGGACAAGTCCTTAATACACGGACTGCGCATCTCAAGTGCGCGTTTCAAGACCATATTCACCCTCATCCCTACCTGGATGATATCCTGGGCTCGGAGGCGGGCCTCTGGTGCCGTCAATTTACTCTTCAGATACACTCCATCCTATCGGAAGGGTGTGAAGGTGATCCACCGCAACATTGCCACATTGGCTAAACTGGTCTGGCCAGACCTGGTGGTGTTGGATGGGTTCTACGGCATGGAAGGAGATGGGCCAGTGGATGGAACGCCGATCCACTTAAATATAGCAATTGCCTCCACTGATCCACTCAAAGCCGATGCCTTAGGAGCAAGAATAATAGGGTTTGAACCGGAGGCAATTGGCTATCTGTATTACCTTGCTCAGGATGAATTGGGAGACCCTTCATTAGATGGTTTGGTCGGTACACCGCTTGAAGAGGCTGTTGTGGAATTCAAGCCGCACAGCAACTATAAAGTACAGTGCCTTTGGAGATAGAAAAACCAACATTCAAATTGTATAAATGTGGCCTTTGTACTGTCTCAATCAAGGTTTAGATTATATTAATCCAAAAAACGCATTTATTACCTTTTGCACCTCATCTATGGTTACTTTATCATTGCAGTTAAAAAATGACTTTCTCAACAAGCCTTTAGGTTCGGCTCTTTTGACCCTTATTTGTCCCCCACTATCTTTAAAAATCTCTCCACCAGTTTGGGGTCAAATTGGGTGCCTGCACCTTTTTTTAATTTCCTTTATGACTTCCTCTTTTGACCAAAAACATCTTTATAACCGGAAGGCCAGGCTGTGGAAAGACAACTCTGATAATGCAAATCATTAAAGAGTTGAATTTAAATATAGGAGGGTTTTATACTGCTGAAATTAGAGAAAGAGGGCAGAGAAAAGGGTTTAATATTATTGACCTTGGAAGGAAGGAAGGAGTCTTGGCCGATATAGACCTAAAAAGTCCTTATAAAGTAGGCAAATATAAAGTAAATTTGAAAGACTTGGAAGAAATAGGGGTAAAATCTATATTAAATGCAATTAATGAAAATAAGATAGTGATAATTGATGAAATTGGGAAAATGGAGTTATTCTCTGAAAAATTTAGGAAGGCGGTTGAGGAGGCGGTAAATAGTAAAAATAAGGTGCTTGGAACTATAAAACTGACCAAAGACCCTTTTACAGAAAAAATTAAAAATAGAAAAGATACAAGAATCTTCCATTTGACAGAAGGCAACTTTAAACAAATCAAAACAGAGATTATTAAAACTCTTAGACTATCAGCTTAGTTGCAGTATAGAACTTGACTATATCTTTTTTATTGACAATTATTAGGATTTGATATGAAGGTCTTGGTTACAGGCGGAGCAGGGTTTATAGGGTCTCACTTAGTGGAGACCTTAAAAGAGGAAGGTCTTTTTGTCAGGGTTTTAGACAACTTCTCCACAGGAAAGAGAGAGAGTTTGCCTAAAGAGGGTATAGAACTAATTGAAGGTAATATAAGTGAAAGGCAGATTTGCCTTAAGGCAACAGATGGAGTTGAAGCAGTCTTTCATGAAGCAGCTTTGGTCTCAGTCCCCCTTTCAGTAGAGCGTCCCTTTGAGACACATAGGATAAATGTCACAGGCATATTGAATCTGCTTTGGGCAGCTAAGGAGAATGGGGTAAGAAAATTTATCTTTGCAAGCTCTTGCTCCATTTATGGGCTTAAAGGAAAAGAAGGTTATGGTCTAAAAGAAAATATTGCACCTGAACCAGTTTCTCCTTATGCAAGCAGCAAACTTGTAGGTGAGATTTATTGCAAGCTCTTTAGTCAAGTCTATGGTTTAGAAACAATTTGTCTGAGATATTTTAATGTCTATGGCGAAAGACAGGATCCAAGTTCTCCTTATGCTGCAGTAGTCCCTATCTTTATAACCCGCATATTAGAAGGAAGGCCACTTACTGTATATGGAGATGGAAGGCAGACAAGGGACTTTGTCTATGTTAAGGATGTAGTAAGGGCAAATCTTTTGGCCCTAAATTTAAATAAGGGGAAGGGGCAGGTACTAAACATTGGTTCAGGCAAAAGTCATTCTGTCTTGGCATTAATTGGGACACTAGAGGAAATCACGGGTAGCAAATTAGATGTCCAGTTTGCACCGCCTCGTCCTGGCGATGCAAGGCATGCCACAGCTGATTTGAAAAAGACAGAACAAATCTTGGGATTTCACCCACAGATAGATTTTTATCAAGGTCTAGAAATGACTTACAGTTGGTTTAAAAAATAAAAAAACCTAGGGAGGAAAATATGGAAATAAAAATTAAGAGTGCAGCTTTTGAGGAAGGTGGTATGATACCAACCAAATATACCTGTGATGGAAAAGATATCTCCCCTCCCCTGGAATGGACGCCTGCCCCAAAGGGCACAAAGAGCCTTACCCTTATCTGTGATGACCCAGATGCCCCTATGGGGACATGGGTGCACTGGGTACTTTTTAATCTCCCACCAGAGGTGATAGAGCTGTCTGAAAACATACCCCCTGAAAAGGTATTAGCAAACGGTACAACACAAGGAAGAAACGATTTTGGTAAGATTGGCTATGGTGGACCGTGTCCACCAAGAGGCACCCATAGATATTATTTCAAATTGTACGCCCTAGATAGCGAAATTGACCTTGCACCTGGGGTTACAAAGGATGAGCTACTGAAGGTTATGGAAGGGCACATCTTGGCAGAATGTCAATTGATGGGACGATATAAGAGATAAAAGAAGATACTGGATACTCGATTCTAGATACTAGATATTTTGAGGAGAAAGTGTATTATCGAGCATCAAGCATCGAGGATCGAGAAACCAGCATCGAGGATCGAGTTATCGTAGATTGCTGGTAGTCCAAACCGTGCCATCTGGTTTAAGAAAAAACCTTCCACCATAAGGGTCTTTAGGTATCTCTTTTAAAAGCCCCGCATCGATCAATTGTTTTAAATCCTTAGGTAAGTGGCCAGATTGTCTTTTAAATATCTGTATTCTGCTTTCTAAGAAAGAAAGCACCTGAAGCGCTTCTAATCTTTTTTCTATCCTCTTTTTAATCCTCTCGTCTTGGGTTTCTCTTAGTAAGCTTTTTAAAAATAAAATTGCTGGCCCATGGTGCCTTGCCTCAGCATAAATCCTGGCAGTTAGTAAAGGCAGGTAATGCGGGGCCTTATGGTGATGGGCGGCTAAGGAAAGATATTTGGCTGCTTTTACCTTATCTCTAACAAAGTAAAGATAATAAAAAGCCAGATAAAATGGTATTTCCCAATGATTTGGTAAATATTTAAGGCCACTTTTTAAAGTTGTTTCAATCTTATGCCTTGCACCCAACTGCCAAGGCAGCACATTTGCTGTAAAGAAATAGATCTCAAAATAATGAACGTCTAAATGGTGGGCTAAACACATGGCATCCAACATCCACTGCCAAGATTTTTCATTCAACCTATCGGCATCGCTAAACAAAATGGCTGTTTTAATAAATAAAATATCTGAAAGTAGATGAGATTGTCCTAAAATTCTTACTACTTCTGGTTTAGGTAAGGGGGGTAGCCAAAGATATTCCTGTTTTTGAGAAGGTACTATTTGGGCAGCTAAAGCTAAGCAAAAAATGCCTAAAAACAAAATTTTCCACATCTCTTTTCTAAAATTCTTTAAAACGAAAAATAAACTGGGCCAAAAGAAAGATGCCTAACAAATAAAGGAGGCCATAAAAAAGGTTTAGGCATATGGCATCAGTAGATAAGGGCAGACCATATATGGCCGTTGCCTTAAAATCAAACAGGGAGAGATTGGGAAAGACGTAGGTAGCTAAATGGGCTAAACTTTTTATAACAGGGGAGAGTTCTGCAGCTAAAGGGCTGACTAAAAGATTTTTAATTTCCTGTACACTCTGTCCGATTAAATATACCATAAATGTAAGAAAAATGGCCAAAAGAGAACTTGTGGTTAGAGAAGAAAAAAACAGAGCCAGGGCAGTGATCAGGGCCACCTTTAGAAAAATAAACAAATAGGCCAATAGAATCCTTGCCCAATAAATTTCAGGCATTTGATAAAGGTGAGTGGTTTTTAAGGTATATAAAAAGGAAAGAAAGAAAAGGAGGCCTACAGCCAATAAGGCCAGGGAAAATATAGTTATTAACCCCAAAAATTTTCCTGTAAGATAATCACTTCTGGTAATGGGCTTAGAAATTACCAGATAAATAGTCTTTTTATCCAGGTCTTTGGCAATAAGGGTAGTAGTCAGTAAAAAAGCTAGCAGCAAACCAAATAAGTCTATACTGGCAAAACCTATGTCCAAGGCCACCTTAATGGTATTGCCTATAGCCAAGTCAGAAAGGGCCTTTATTAAGACCAAAACCAAGGAAGCTAACACTAAAATGGCTACAAAAAGCCTGCTCCTTATACCCTCTTTGAAAGTGATGACCGCAATAGCCCAAATACCCTTAGCCTTCATCGGTTAATTCAATAAAAAATTCTCCTAAGCGGCCTCTAATGGGTTCAACCGCCACCAACTCCACACCCTTTTCTTTTAATATATCAAGCATTGACCAAACATCATTATTTATCTGGAAATAAACCAGATTACCTTTCTTATGCCAAGGGCTTATGTTGATTTCTGCCAACTTCGGATGTTGTTTAACTAAAATCTGCCAGCCGCAAAAGTGAGTGGCTATATCTGAAATGGCCCCTAAAAATTTGACTTTTCCCTTTACTAACAAGGCCACTCTATCTGCCAGTTGTTCTACATCCTCTAAAATATGGCTGCTTAAAAGGATGGTTTTACCTGCCTCTTTTAGTTGCCAGAAGAGTTCAAATAGCTCTGAGCGCCCCATGGGGTCTAGACCCGAAGCAGGCTCGTCTAAGATGATAAACTGAGGATTATGAATTAAGGCTTGAGCTATGCCAATACGTTGAAGCATCCCTTTAGAAAATTTTTTAAGAAAAAGATTTTTTGAATCCTCAAGCCTTACCAATTTTAGTAATTCATCTACTCTCTGATTCAAGAAACCACCAGTAAGCCCAGCAACCCTTCCTGCAAATGTAAGAAATTCATAAGCTGTCAAATATTCATAAAAATAGGGATTTTCTGGTAAAAAACCTATCAATTTTTTGGCAGAGGTTGAAGAAGGTGGTTTACCAAACACAAGGACTGTGCCTTTTGTGGGATAAATTAAATCAGCAATAATTTTTAATGCTGTGGTTTTACCTGCTCCATTTGGCCCGATAATACCGAATATCTCTCCAGCTAAAACCTCTAGGCCTATGCCATTAAGGGCAACTACCTTTTTTCCTATACCACCATAAACCTTGTACAGGTCTTTAATCTGTAAAGGAATTTGCATAGTTTTTGCTTATGGTCTCCCACCACTTCTTTACTTCTTCCCTTAATAATTGATTATAAGCAGCATGCCCCCCAATTCCATTTAGTCCAAATTGATAATTAATCTCTAAAAACAATGGTTCAGGCCTTTGTTCTGGAAATAGGACATCAAATGCTGCTAAATTGATGCCTGTATAATCACAAATTTTCTTTACCAATTTTATAGCCTTTTCTTCTAATGCTGGTGCTAAGTTATATTCTATTTTCCCTCCACGCCCTAAATTTGTCCGGAATTCTTGAGGATTTGTTTGGACACGCCAATAAGTTAAAAGTCTTTCCCCAATTACTACCACCCTCAGGTCTTTCCCACCATGTTTGATATAGGGTTGAATGATAAATGTTGGCCCTCGGTGTTCGTATCTTCTGAAGGTATTTAATGCCCCAAATAACCCCTCTCTATTATATACTTTATACACGAATGCCCCACCTCCACCCTTATTCCACTTTACTATCAAAGGATAGGGGAAAAGGGGCTCATGATCCTCAAAATGCCTCTTTTTAAAATCCTCAATACCGGTATAGACCTTTGTAGGGGGGTGTGGTACTTCACATAATGAGAATACAAATGTATGACCAAATTTTCCTTTAAAACGAAACTGGGTATCTAAGTTGGGGAAGACAGGAGCATGATTTTTGCAAAACCAATATTGACAAGCCCTGCAATATCGAGGAAGAACAACAGCCTTGGCCTGTTTTATAAACCTTACAGCCTCCTGTGAAAAGAGCTTTGCATTTGATAAACTTAAATTAACATCTCCAGTTATTAATGGATAAAAAGAAAGAAGCACTTCTAAGTTTTTATTTTCTTATTTTTCGTTTAGGATCTGCCTAAGCTTCCTTTTTAAATCCTCATCTCTGGCTAATGATAAGGCCTTCTTAAAGTGGTAATTTGCCTGAGAAGGTTTCCCTTCCAACCTAAAATAAATCCCCAGATAATAATGAGACCAAGCCTTCTGTCCTGGATCTGGATTATTTAAGGCAGCTACAGCCACAGGCAAATCGGCATAAGTCCTGGCTAAATAGTAATAGGCCATAGAATAATCTGGATCAATTTTAATACACCTTTTCCAACTGGAAATAGCCTCATCGATTGACCCTTGTTCTTGATATGCCCTTCCTAGATAAAAAAGTGATTGAGCATCTTGGGGTAACTTTTTTAAAATAGAAATGGTGGACGAAAACTTATTTAAATGAAAGTAAGAAATACCCAATTCCCGCAAAATTATGGGCTCATCTGGTTTAAAAGACAATGTCTTCTTAAAATTAGCCGCCGCATCCTGCCAGTCCCTTTTTCTAACAGCACATAGACCAAGGCCATAATAGTTTATAAAATCCTGAGAGTTTTCTCTTATAGATGCAGAAAAGAAGCGGGAGGCTGAATCTACGTCTGTATAAAGTGCCCTTAATCTTACATGAGCAATCCTAAATTTGGTTTGATCACGATCTATATTCCTATAAGGTGCGGATTTCATGGCCTGTTCAAGATAGGTAATTCTCTGAGGGAGTGCTGGGTGGGTCAAAAGATAAGCTGGGATTTCCCCCCCACTTTCTAAGCTTAGACGTGCTAGTTTCTTAAAGGCAGTTACGGTGCCTTTGCTATTATAGCCAGCCCCAGATACCAGTTTTAGGCCTGTTCTATCTGCCTCCTCTTCATCCTCTCGACTATAAGAAAGTGAAAGGGCTGTACCTGCACCCATAGCAGTAGTAGCAATAGCCTGAGAGGCCTGAGGGCTTCTGGTTATTATACCCCCAACCAATATGGCTAGCAGTGTAGCTATGCTGATTTTTTTGCTACTTTCTAAACGCTCAGCAATGTGCCTGCATATCACGTGTCCGCACTCATGAGCAAATACACCCGCTAATTCATCCTCATTTTCGAAGGCTAAAAACAGGCCTCGATAAATAAATACATACCCAGCAGGTCCTGCAAATGCATTTAAGGTAGGGTCATCTATTACATAAAAGTGATAATCAAAAGACTTTGAAGGCAGTTGGGTAATCAAACTTTGGCCCAATTCATTTATGTAATTATTAATAATGGGGTCATCTATAAGGGGAAGAAACTTTTTTACCTCAACAAAGAATTTTTCTCCCAACTTTTTTTCTTCTGTTGTACTAAGCGTGGCACTGGCAGGTAAAACTTGCCAAAGGATAAAAAAGATAATAAAAATGTATTTTTTCATATAACTATTTTAATTCAGTTTGATCCATATGGCAAGAATTTAAAGCTTTAATATTGCCCCTTTAC
The DNA here is from genome assembly GCA_001304365.1 of Syntrophobacter sp. DG_60. The sequence goes on from LJNA01000009.1 coordinate 13,503, forward strand.
TGGCAGAAGTGACTAGATGAGCGTAGCGCACGGCATAGCCTTCTTTAATTTTTAGAGGATGGGGTTTCCATAAGGAACGGCGTTTTTCCATTTCTTCTTTAGAAACCATTAGATTTAGGGTTCTTTTTGGTATATTTATTTCAATAACATCACCCTCTTCTACCAAGGCGATAGGACCTCCACTGGCTGCCTCTGGAGATACATGGCCAATAGCTGCTCCCCTTGTTCCTCCGCTAAAACGCCCATCGGTAATAAGGGCTACTTCTCTATCTAGGCCCATCCCCACAATGGCAGCAGTTGGGGTAAGCATTTCTCTCATACCAGGCCCTCCTTTTGGGCCTTCGTATCTAATCACTATTACTTCTTTGGGATTTATCCTTTTATCTAATATGGCATCTGTGGCCTCCTCTTCTGAATTAAATACCCTTGCCCTAAAAGTTCCCACCATCATCTCTGACACTACTGCTGATTGTTTTACTACCCCTCCTTCGGGTGCCAAATTTCCAAAAAGCACTGCCAGGCCACCTTCTTTATTATACAACCTCTCTATAGGTCTGATGACCTCAGGGTTTTTATTTTCTAAATGGGTTAGTATCTCTTTTAAAGGCTTACCTTTAACCGTCATTACATCTAGATCTAGAAGGTCTTTCTTTGAAAGTTCCATCATTACAGCAGGTACGCCGCCAGCAGCGTCTAAATCTTGCAAAAAATGAGGACCTCCTGGCCTTAAGCTACATAGTTGAGGCACATTTCTGCTCATTTCATCAAAGGTCTTTAAATTAAGGGGAACCTTGGCCTCATAGGCAATAGCCATTAAATGGAGAACTGTATTTGTAGAACACCCTAAAGCCATATCTACAGCAATAGCGTTTTTAAAGGCAGAAGGTGTAGCAATATCCCTAGGTTTAATACCCTTTTCAATAAGTTTAACAATTTGTATACCACTCCCTTTTGCTAGACGTATCCTGGCAGCCATTACTGCTGGGATAGTACCATTTCCCGGCAGTGCCAGACCAATGGCCTCACTTAAACAATTCATAGAATTAGCAGTGAACATACCAGCACAGGAGCCACAGCCTGGACAGGCTGTATCCTCAAGCCTTTTTAGATCATCTTCTGTCATCTTTCCAGCCATAACCTCTCCTACAGCCTCAAATACAGAAATCACATCAACTGCCTTGCCTCTGAAGATTCCTCTTAACATGGGCCCACCACTGATAATGATGCTTGGGACATTTAACCGGAGGGCAGCCATTAGCATCCCTGGGACAATCTTGTCACAATTTGTTACCAGAACCAGCCCATCAAATGGCTGGGCCATAGCCATTACCTCAATAGAATCAGCAATGATTTCACGACTCATAAGGGAGTACTTCATACCTTCATGGTGCATGGCAATGCCATCACAAATTCCAATCACTGGAAATTCTATGGGAGTGCCGCCTGCTATCCTCACACCTGCCTTTACAGCATCAGTAATTTGATTTAAATGTATATGCCCAGGAATAATTTCACTGGCGGCATTGACTACACCCACTATGGGATGCTTAAGCTCCTCATCTATGTACCCCATTGCCTTAAAAAGAGAGCGATGTGGTGCCTTTTTTAGCCCCTTTAGCATTAAATCACTCCGCTTCATAGCTTTTTTGATATATTTTTATACCTTGAAAGTCAAGGATAAATCGTTGAATGGTTAAATCGTTGAATTGAGAATCGTCAAATCGGGGAGTGGTTAAATCATTACCTGGTTTAACGATCTGACTATTTGACGATTTTTGGCCAAAGATAGAGTTCCACTTTAAAAATAGTAGATAAAACAATGAAAAAATAGAACTTGATAGATGGAGACAATTGAGGTATAAAGTAATTTTGTTAAAAAGATGACAAGGAGAAAGTATTAATTATGGGTCATAGGCTTTTAAATATTGGTTTTGGCAATACAGTGGTGGCAGATAGGGTAATAGCCATTGTTAGCCCTAACTCTGCACCTATGAAGCGCCTGAGGGAAGAGGCCAAGGAAGCAGGAAGGTTTATAGACACTACCCATGGCAGAAAAACCAGGGCCATTATTATCACTGATAGCAATCATATAATCCTTTCAGCCATTGCCGCAGAAACTATTGCTCAGAGGTTATCTCCTGAACAGACCTTAAAGAGGTGAGAAATAGTGGAGATATTTTTGTTATTTCTGGCCCTTCTGGGGTAGGTAAAACCACGCTCTCTCAGCTGCTTTTAAAAAATGTTAACCATTTGGTGTTTTCTATTTCCTACACTACGCGACCACCGCGTCCAAATGAGAAAAATGGGATAGATTATTTTTTTGTCAGTCTACATGAATTTAAAACTATGGTGAATAAAGGAGAGATGTTAGAGTGGGCTAAAGTATATGGGCACTATTATGGCACTTCAGCAAAGTTTATTAAAGAGGTCTTAACGAAAGGGCATGATGTGCTTTTAGACATCGATGTAAAAGGGGCAGAGCATATAAAAAAACATTTCCCTCAAGCAGTACTGATTTTTATTCTCCCTCCGTCTTTAGAGGTTTTAAAGCATAGGCTATGGCAGCGCCAAACAGAACCAGAAGAAGCATTTAAAAGACGCCTTGAATCAGTAAAAAGAGAGATTAAAAACTGTAAAAAATTTGATCACATAGTGATAAATGAAGATCTCAAAAGTGCCTTATCAGAAATTTTGGCTATAGTAACAGCAACAAAGGCAACAAGAAACAAAAAAATGGCCTCAGATAAAAAGGGTATTTCACGTTTAAAGAATTTTACATCAAAAGGCACTTATGTACTCATATTGGAGTTGCCTAAACAGGTATTTATTACTGTAGGAAAATTGGGGACATTTATGTTTTTGCCAGGTTTTTATGGATATGTAGGGTCTGCTCAAGGGGGGCTTTATAGACGACTCAAGAGATACTTAACACCTAAGAGAAAAAAGCGCTGGCATATTGATTATCTATTGGAAAGGGCCACTATTAAGGCAGTCGCTCTCTGTGAAGCTCCAGACCGAATAGAATGCACTGTGGCAAGTAAACTTCATCAAACATTATCCCCCATCCCTGGGTTTGGTATAAGTGATTGTATTTGCTCTAGTCATCTATATTATCACCCTATTGAAGAGTCCCTGAAGACAGAAATCATCAGGGCCTTTAGACCTTTTATATGCTCTATAATAGAGATTTAAAAGACCGTTGATTCGTTAAATTGTATAATCATTAAAATTTTAGAGGAAGCATTTAACGATGAATGGTTTTGCTATTCAACGAATTAAGGGATTAACTATTTAACAAGTTCACTAATATGAAGATACTGGCATTTGGCGATATTCATGGAGAGATTCACTATATTAAAAAGATTAAACCACTTCAGCACGCCGATTGGGTAATTATTACAGGGGATTTCACTGATATAGGGGGAGGGAAAGAAGTAGAAAGGATGTTGAAAGAAATAAGTAAATACAATAAAAATATCTTGGCGCAATTGGGCAATATGGACAAGCCAGAAGTAGATGATTACTTAACAGGGTTGGGTATTAATTTACATGGATATGGATACAGACTTAGCGAGGACTTGGGTATCTTCGGTGTAGGTGGCTCTATCCCTACACCATTTAATACACCCACCGAGTACAGCGAGCAAGAAATAAAAAATATTGTTTATAAAGGTTATGAAATGATTAAGCATGTGCCCATTAAGATATTGGTCTCCCATACACCCCCTTATGACACAAACACAGATATAGTGAGAGGTAGGCGACACATAGGCAGTCAAGTAATTAGAGCATTTATTGAGAAACATCAACCTCAACTTTGCCTGACGGGTCATATCCACGAGTCTAGAAACATAGATAAGATTGGCAAAACGCTTATCCTTAATCCTGGGACATTGTCAGATGGATATATTTTGGTTTATAAAGAAGGTAATGAGATAGAGGCAAAACTAGCTTCTTACTAAAATCAAGGGAGGTTAGCATTGAAAGAGGAAAAGGTTAGAAAAAAGGAGAAAATATTGCCTGCAAAGGGAAAATTAGGGGTGCTTTTACCAGGCATAGGGGGAGCAGTTAGCACTACATTTATCGCAGGAGTAGAGACCGTAAGAAGGGGATGGGCTTTGCCCATTGGCTCCCTTACCCAACAGGGAACTATTAGATTAGGTAAGAGGAATGAAAATCGAGTGCCCAAGATTAAAGAATTTATCAACTTGGCCTCTTTGGACCATTTAGAATTTGCTGGTTGGGACATTTATGAAGATAATCTATATCAGGCAGCATTAAAGGCAAATGTCTTAGAGAAAAGTTCATTAGAAAAATTAAGGGACTTTTTGGAAGAACTAAGGCCATATCCTGCAGTATTTAATCAAAACTATGTAAGAAATTTAGATGGAAATTATGTAAAGTCTGAAAAAGACTATTTGGATTTGATTGAGGCAATTAAGGAGGATATCTCCAATTTTAAGGAAAAAAATCAAATAGACCGCTGTGTTATAGTGTGGTGTGGTAGTACAGAAGCCTATCTAGCGCCTCAAGGAGTGCATCAATCCCTAAAAAATTTTAGGGAAGGCCTTGAGCGGAATGATGAAAACATCCCTCCCAGCATGCTTTATGCATATGCAGCAATCTCTAGCGGCATTCCTTATATAAATGGTGCCCCCAACCTTACAGTAGACACACCCGCCTTATTAGAATTGTCTAGAGAACATGAAGTACCCATTATGGGTAAAGACTTTAAGACTGGGCAAACTCTACTTAAGACCATTATTGCCCCTGGCATAAAGGCCAGGCTATTAGGACTTGAAGGCTGGTATTCTACTAATATATTAGGGAATAGGGATGCTGTAGTGCTAGATGACCCTGGCTCCTATCGCACAAAGAAAGAAAGCAAGCTCTCTCCTCTAACATATATTTTACAACCACATCTCTATCCTGAACTTTATAAAGATCTTTATCATAAAGTAACTATTCATTATTATCCTCCGCGCGGAGATGATAAAGAGGGTTGGGATTGTATAGATATATTTGGCTGGCTGGGCTATCGTATGCATATTAAGATAGATTTTCTCTGTAAAGACAGCATTCTTGCTGCCCCACTTGTATTGGACTTAGCACTATTTATGGACTTTGCTCAAAGGGCAGGCCTTTATGGCATTCAGGAATGGCTATCTTTCTATTTTAAAAGCCCTATGTACAAAGAAGGCCTTTATCCTGAACATGACCTATTTATTCAGCTTATGAAGTTGAAGAACACATTGCGCTACTTGATGGATGAAGAACAGATTACCCATTTAGGAATGGATTACTATATTGAATAAACTGCTTATTAAGCATGGCTGCATACCATTTATTATCACAGTAGCTTTTTATAATCTTTAGTCCGTTTTTAAGGAAAGGAGAGATTATTTCCTTGTAGTTTGTATTGGGAATACCAGAAACAATGAGCCATCCTTCGCTATTTAATAGTTCAATCAGTTTATTAGATATCTCCTTTAGCAGTGGACTATACAAATTGGCCAAGATGAGGTCAAATGTACCTTCTACTTTAGTTATACAACAACCAAGCACCTTTATATTTGGTAAATGATTTAGAGCTACATTTCTCTCTGCAATATTTACAGCATCATGGCTAATATCTATAGCCAGTACCTGTTTTGCACCAAGGCGTGAAGCGGCGATGGCCAAAATACCTGTCCCTGTACCGGCATCTAAAACCAATTCTGGGCGTGGGGTAAAATCTTTATAAAGTTCGTATAGCAATTTTAGACAATAGATAGTGGTGGGATGACTTCCTGTACCAAAGGCAATAGCGGGCTCTAGGACAATAGGGATACCAGGTAGATCAAAATGAGATGGCATAATGATAAAATGGGAAAGTTTATGTTCTTTACAGTTGGGTAAAGTACGTATTTGTTTAATTAAATGTTTTTTCTTTAGTATAAAAGGGAGTTTTTCTAGTCTTTTTAAAAACTTATCTGAGTCCTTAACATAAATATTTAAAATAAACTCATCACCTTCCTTATCCACTGCTATCCCCCCTACCTGCTGCCATAGGAAATGGTAAGTGACTTCTAATGTTGATAGTGGTACCTTTATAACTATTTCTAACCACCTATCCATTTGTTAGTGTGTCAGTTTTATTTAGTGGATTTGGTAAAACTGATAAACTGGCTAACTATATCAGGTTCCCATTTCCCAGGATGTAAGATACTTCTCCTGTTCAGGGGTCAAAGAATCAATCCTTACCCCCAAGGCATTGAGCTTCATGCGAGCAATCTCTTTATCTATGAACTCCGGGACCGAATAGACCCTCTTCTCTAATGAAGCGTGATTTTTAGCAATATATTCGGCACACAATGCTTGATTAGCAAAACTCATATCCATAACGCTGGATGGATGCCCTTCGGCTGCCGCCAGATTTACCAGACGCCCCTCAGCAAGGATATTAATGCGCCTGCCATTGGTCAAGGTGTATTCTTCTACATAATCCCGTATGCGCCTGGTTTCCTCGGTAATCTCCTTCAAGCCATTGAGATCTAACTCTACATTAAAGTGCCCTGAATTGGCCACGATTGCCCCATCCTTCATGTGGAGAAAGTGTTCTTTCCTTATAACATTTATATCTCCAGTCAAGGTGCAAAAGATATCACCGATAGTCGCTGCTTCCTTGACCGGGAGCACTTGGTACCCATCCATTACCGCCTCTAAGGCCCTTAAGGGGTTAACCTCCGTAATGATAACATGGGCACCCATCCCCCTGGCCCTCATGGCCACACCCTTTCCGCACCATCCGTAACCACACACCACAAACATAGAACCAGCAACTAATCTATTGGTAGCCCTTATGATGCCATCTATAGTACTCTGGCCAGTACCATACCGGTTATCAAATAGATATTTGGTATGGGCATCGTTAACGGCAATGATGGGATAGCCTAAAACACCGTCTTTTGCCATACTTCTAAGTCTTATAACACCAGTAGTAGTTTCTTCTGTGCCAGCATATACATCCCCGATCAATCCCTTCCGTTCAGAATGGATAGTGGAAACCAAATCTGCTCCATCATCCATGGTAATCATGGGTTTTATATCTAGGGTATTATGGATGTGGCTGTAATAGGTTTCTCTATCCTCTCCCTTAATGGCAAACACAGGAATCTCACTATGGTGCACCAGAGAGGCAGCTACATCATCCTGGGTACTCAAGGGATTTGAGGCACATACCGCAACTTCAGCCCCCCCGGCCTTAAGTGCGTTTAAAAGGCAAGCCGTTTCTGTAGTTACATGAAGGCAGGCCCCTATCCTCACCCCCTCCAAAGGGCGTTCTTTTGCAAATCTTTCACGGATGATGGTGAGGACAGGCATGGATTGGCTGGCCCATTCTATGCGCAATTTCCCTTTGTCGGCCAGGTCTATGTACTTTATACTATATTTCATACTATCCCTCTTTTAAGTAGTTTGGATTCTTTAATCCCTGCCAATTCCCTCAACAGATCCACCTTATCTAGTCTTTCCCAGGTGAATTCAGGCTCCGGCCTGCCAAAATGGCCATATGCAGCGGTCTTCTTATATATAGGCCTTCTCATATCTAGGTATTCGATGATGGGTCCAGGTCGAAAGTCAAAGTTTTCCCTTACAATTTGATTTAATTTCTCTCTGGAAATGACCTCGCTACCGTAGGTATGGGCTGTAACAGAAAGGGGCTCAGCCACCCCGATGGTATAGGCTACGTGGACCTCACATTTCCTGGCCAATCCGGCTGCCACTATGTTCTTAGCAGCATAACGGGCCAGGTAAGAAGAACCCCTATCTACCTTGGTTGGATCCTTTCCAGAGAATGCTCCTCCACCATGATGTCCTCGACCTCCATAGGTATCCACAATGATCTTTCTCCCAGTCATTCCACAGTCTGCGAGAGGGCCGCCAATTACAAACCTGCCGGTGGTATTGACAAAATATTTTGTCTCTCTATCTATGAGCTCAGGGGATATCACCTTTTTTATAACCTCCTCAATAATGCCTTCCTTAAGAACATGGTATTTGACCTCAGGCGTATGCTGGGCGGCAATAACTATAGCCTCGATCCTCTTAGGTGTGTCGCCATCATACTCCACAGTAACCTGGGTCTTTCCATCTGGTCTGAGGAAGTCCAGAATGCCCTGCTTTCTTACGTCTGCCAACCTCTTTGCCAGCTTATGAGCATACCATATGGGCATGGGCATAAAGTCTTCTGTCTCGTCGCAGGCATATCCAAACATGAGCCCTTGGTCTCCAGCCCCCTGCTCGGTAATCCCTTTATGGTCAACCCCCATGGCTATGTCAGGAGATTGTTTATCAATGCTGGTCAGGATTCCACAGGTTTCCCAGTCAAAGCCTATATCAGAATTGTCATAACCAATCTCCTTTACAGTGGCCCTCACGATACCAGGTATGTCCGAGTAAGCACTGGTGGTAATCTCCCCTGCTACGATGACCAACCCCGTGGTACACAGGGTCTCACACGCCACCCTGGCATATTTGTCCTGTCTCAGGAGGTCATCCAAGATGGCATCTGAGATTTGGTCAGCCATTTTGTCTGGATGGCCCTCGGTTACGGATTCGGAGGTGAAAAGAAATTCTCTAGACATTTTTTACCCCTTTAAAAAAAATTTACTAATATAAACATAGTAGCAATGAGAATGTCAAGGGAATGGAGGAGTAAATGGTCCTGGAGATAATCCTCCTGTCAAGCCCTAATGCTAAAATCTTCACCCCGTTGAGCAATTTCAAACTAGCGATGCTATTTGTAAAAGGAACTTGCAATGAAAAAAGTAGCCAAGCTATTTGCCAGCGCATACTCCATACTCCACGGGGCAGAAATATCAATTGAAATTGCCAATATCTAAATACCAAAACATTAAATCAGTAAGTAGTAAAATAGTAAAGGTTAGCCAACCTAAGTTTTTTTGTCTTCTCTCTCCTGCTCCTTTGTGACCGAAGACCATCAGTGTTTAACCCAAACTGCAGGATATTACCCAGTAGATTCTTCCTTTTTCTCTTCTAGTTTCTCTTCTAGTTTCTCTTCAGCCTCCTCTTTGCGAAGCCTCTTTTCCAATTTAGATAACAGATCGGCTGTCTTTTCCCGTAGGGAGCCTATTGACTCAACCTGATTCCTTAAATCACTTATCCCCCCAGCCCTCCGGTATGCCAAAGTAGCAATGATAAGGGCAACAATAGCAATGATAAAGTTTAATGTAGTCATAACTTTTCACCTCCTTCTATTTAGAATATATTTAGCCTCTTTAAGAAATTTCTCAACTAGATGTCCCATAGGTTAATCTCTCTAGGGAATCGACTTCCTGTCACTTATTTTTCAGGTGTGATAATGCCGCCAGAGATAAGCAATTTAAAAGCATCTTCAACAGCCATTTCTAAATACTTTAAATCTTCTTCTGGCACTAATAAATAAAAACCAGAAGTAGGGTTAGGGGTTGTAGGGATAAACACATTTATTACCTTCTTATGAGTTTTATCTTGGATTTCTCCTTTTGTAATTCCTGTGGTAAAACCAAGGACATATAGCCCCTTTCTAGGATATTCTATTAAAACCACGCGCTTAAGATTTGTATCTGTTTTTAAAAAAATAGTCTCTGCTAACTGCTTAGTAGCTATATAAATGCTCCGTATAAATGGAATCCTTCCTACCAATTGTTCCCATATATCTACCAGTTTATGACCAATATAGTTTCTAGCAAGAAGACCTATAAAAAAGATTATAAAAACCAATAAAATAAAGCCCAGACCAGGTACATGGAAAGGAAGGTAAGTCTGAGGATTATACTTAGTAGGTAAGTAGTCCAAGAAGCGATCAACCAATTTAAATAAGAAAACTATCACATAAATGGTCAGAGAAATAGGGAGCAAAACCAGAAGGCCAGCCAAAAAATTGCGTTTAATAATGTCTCTAGTCTTCCCCAAAGCTTACTCTTTCAATAGCATTGCCTTTATCTACTGAGATAATGATAGGCTTATAACCTTCAATTAGTTCTTCTTCCATTAATGTGTAGGCGGCAATAATAATGGAGTCCCCTACCTGTCCCTTCCTTGCCGCAGCCCCATTGAGGCAAATTTCACCCGGTTCTCCTGGCATAGTGTAAGTGGAAAATCTCTCTCCATTAGAGATATTATAGACATGGACCATTTCATATGGCACAATTTTAGCAATTTTCATAAGTTCCCTGTCTATGGTAATACTTCCCTCATAGTTTAAATCATTTTTTGTAATATGGGCTTGATGTATCTTTGACTTCAACATAAAATAAAGCATTTTAGCTAACCTCTAAAATAGCATTGTCAATAAGGCGGGCCTCCCCCACCTTTACTGCTAGGGCAAGCAACACCTTATGGTTTAAATAATCTAAATCTTTCAGAGTCTCGGGGTCACAAATTTTTACATAATCAATTTGGGTATAAGGTCTACTTTCAATGTAACTAATAATTTTTTCAATAATTGCTTTGGCATTTTTTTGCCCATTCTTTACCAATTTTTCAGCTAACTTTAGGCTCTCAAATAGACAAAGTGCAGATTTTCTTTGTTCTACTGTAAGGTATGTATTGCGCGAACTCATAGCCAACCCATCAGGTTCTCTAACAGTGGGGCAACCAATAATATCAATATCATAGTTTAAGTCCTTAACCATGCGTCTAATCACAGTGTACTGTTGATAATCCTTAAGCCCAAATAATGCAATATCGGGTTTTACAATATTAAAGAGCTTGGCCACTATAGTGGTTACGCCCCTAAAGTGCCCAGAGCGAGAGATGCCACATAGGGGCTGGGTGACTTGTGCTACTTCCACATAAGTTTGATAATTTGATGGATAGATATCCTCTATTTTTGGGACAAATACCATATCTACCCCTACAGTTTCAGCAAGGGACAGGTCTCTTTTTAAATCTCTTGGATAATTTCTAAAATCCTCCCCTGCACCAAATTGGATAGGATTTACAAAGATACTAATAATTAAAACATTGGCTAGATTCTTTCCTCTTTTCATAAGGCTTAGGTGGCCTTTGTGAAAATATCCCAGGGTGGGAACAAATGCAATTTTTTTACCCTCTTTTCTCAACTTGTTAGACAAGGTTTGCATTTCCTTTACTCTATAAATAATCTTCATAAATAAAAAAAACCTTCTGGACCAAAGACCAGAAGGCTTTTGGGTCTCGGTCCTTTTAGGATCCAAGCAAAATAAAAGATAACATAATCACTGGCAATGTCAATAACTATACCAGGAATTTCCATTTTGGACGCAGGTGAACGCAAATAAAGGCTAACGGTTACGAAGCCCGTAAGACGATAGACGATACGGGCATCGCAAACGTAACCGATGAATGAGGATTTTGAGAAAATAGTTTTCTGCGGGTATCGGCGAAAATCTGCGTCCTAATTTAAAGTATATTTTACTCTATTTTGATCTTGATTTCCTTCTTTTTTGCCTCTTCGGCCTTGGGCATGGTTATCTTTAGTATACCATCTTTATAAGAGGCTTTAATCTTATCCTCTTCTATTTTTACAGGCAGTCTAACACTCCTTACAAAGCTTCCATAGCTACGTTCCACTAAGTGATAGCTCTCCTCTTTCTCTTCTTTTTCTTGTTTTTTCTCCCCCCTAACTGTCAGTATGTCTCCACTAAGGTCAATTGAGATATCCTTAGGGTCAATCCCTGGCAACTCAGCCTTAACAACTAAGCTGTCTTTGGTCTCAGTAAGGTCTAAGGCGGGTAACCACCTTTCAAGGGGCTCTAATGCCCTCTCACCAAAGAAGCCCTCCCATAGTCTGTCCATTTCACGGCGTAATACCTCTAATTCTTTTTTTGCCCTCCATGGTATAATTTCAAACATAGCCATCACCTCTTTTCAAGTATTGCTTATAAAAATAAATAATCACTATTTATTTTCAGTCAAGAGAACACTTAAATATTGAAAAAAACAGGTAACTGTTTTAATATTTTTTAACCCAAAATTATTGTATAATTTAGGTTTGTATAAGATGAACTTATTCCTTATTTTAAAAATGAACTCCATTTTTGGCAAATGGGGTCTGGGGCGAAGCCTCAGTGTAAATGGAATTGCTATTTGCATAATGAGTTTAGTAAATGTTTACTGTTAAAGAAGTTTCTAACAAGAGGCAATGGCACCATTTTTTGATGTTTCCTTGGCAAGTTTATCAAAAATACCCCTGCTGGATACCACCTTTACTCTCTGAGGTAAGTTTTTGTTTAAATCAAAGGAAAAATCCTTTTTATCAACACGCCCAGCGTAAATTATTCTTAGCTTATAATAATCAAAAAGAGATAGTGGGCCGGATTGTGGGCATTGTGGATGAAAATAATAACCAATATCGTCATGAAAAGGTGGGTTTCTTTGGTTTTTTTGAATGTCTGCCAAAATTTGAGATAGCAAAGGCACTATTGGATGCTGTAAAGGATTGGATAAGGTCTCTGGGTATTAATGTGATGCGTGGTCCGGTTAATCCATCTATGAATGAGACTTGTGGCCTTCTAATTTTGGGCTTCCACGACCCCCCATATTTTATGATGCCTTACAATCCCCCATATTATCCCAGATTCATGGAAAAATATGGCCTTAAAAAGAAAAAAGACTTACTTGCTTATGAAGTTAGCCTGCCTTCCTCTCTTATGCTTAAACTAGTCCCCCTAGTCCAGAAAGTAGAAAAAAGGTACCCCCATATCCGAGTACGCTCTCTAAACATAAAACAATGGAGTAGGGAATTAGAAAGAATACAAGAAGTTTATAATAATGCTTGGGCAGAGAATTGGGGCTTTGTACCCATGACCAAAGCAGAGTTCAATATCATGGCAAAAAGATTAAAACCTTTACTAGTACCTGAATTAGTCTTTCTAGCAGAGGCAGGGAATGAGCCAGTAGGTTTTGCCATGTTTTTTCCCGATTATTATCAAATATTGAACCGCTTTAATGGGCGCTTCCCCCCTTGGGGGTGGTTTAAAATTTTATGGCTCCGCCGACACATAAACCGAGTAAGGGCCATGACCATGGGGGCTAAAAAACAATATCGTAGTTCAGGCATTTTTCCACTTTTTTCCTATTATGCAGGAAGGGCTTTAGAAAATACCTCTTATCGCCACTTAGAATTTTCTTGGATCTTGGAAGACAATCTGCCAGCTATAAGGGTAATAGAGCTTACCGGTGCTAAGGTGAGCAAAACTTATCGCATTTATGAACAACCTATATGATGAAGGCATTAGTAACCGGAGGAACTGGATTTATAGGGTCAAACCTAGCACTAAACCTAGAAAATATGGGATGGGAAGTACTTATTCTGGATGACTTTTCATGTGGTCACTTTAAAAATTTATTGGGATTTCATGGAGATGTAATTGCTGAAAGTATACTAAACGTAGACCTCTCCTGTTTTGATGACTTAGATGTCATCTTTCATCAAGCGGCCATTACTGATACTACATTGATGGATCAAAAAAGGATGATGGAGGTTAATGTAGAGGGTTTTAGGCGTCTTTTAACATTTGCAGTAAAAAGGCAGATTCCTTTTATTTATGCCTCCTCTGCAGGCACTTATGGCCTATCCTCTGCCCCCCAAAAGGAGGAGCAAGCAGGTAAACCTATTAATATCTATGGATTTTCTAAATGGATAGGCGATTGTTTGGCAAAAAAGTATATGAGTAAATATAAATCCTTGATAGTAGGATTAAGGTATTTTAATGTATTTGGGCCACGTGAGGGGCATAAGGGTAAGATGGCCTCTATGGTATGGCAATTAGCACAGCAAATGTTAAGCGGTAAAAGGCCTAGAATTTTTAAGTGGGGAGAACAAAAAAGGGATCAAGTCTATATAAAGGATGTAGTGAGGGCAACCCTATTGGCACTAGAGGCCAAAGAAAGTGGGATTGTCAATATTGGCACAGGACGTACTATTAGTTTTAATTATATTATTAAAATCCTAAATCAAGTATTGGGTACAAATTATATGCCAGATTATTTTGACAATCCATACAAAGAATTTTATCAAGAACATACACAGGCGGATTTGTCTTTGACAAAAAAGCTTCTTGGTTATGAGCCGAAATGGCCCTTTGAGGAAGCAGTAAAGGACTATATGAATTGGCTAAAAGAATAATGAAAAAGAATTTGCTTAGTTTGTTAATTTTAATAACCATTTTAGGCTGTGGTTATCATTTCAAGGAAGAAGATCACCTCAAATCATTAGATATTAGCAATATCTATATAAAGCTTTTTATAAACAATACCCAGAAACGAGGATTAGAAAACACCCTTACTAATGCCATTATTTATGAATTCAATATGGACAAAGAAACTTCTGTTACAGGCGAAAAAGAAGCACAGGCCATTTTAACAGGAAAAATCATCTCTTATGAGGTATATACAGTAGCCTATGGGAGGGGAGATTATACCGCTGCTGGGCGGATTGCATTAAGGGTTTGGGCAGAATTGAAAAAGGGGAGAGCTGATGTTGTTTGGAAAAATGAATTGACTGATCAAGAAGAATATATAGTAAGTAATGATTTAATCCAGACAGAAAAATATAGGGATGAAGCCTTAAGGCGTATTGTACAACGGGTGGCTGAAAGAATTCATGATCAGATATCACTAGGATTTTAAAGCTATTATCTTTTAATCTCTGCAAATCTCCACTTCTATGCTCTTATAGTATGAGTTTTATTCATACATTGCTACTACCTTAAGTGTATGCTAATATTTTTTGTAGAATGCCTTAAAATTGGAGAAATTTAGTGCAGATTTTACTAAAAAAACGCATTTTATTAGGTATCACAGGGAGCATTTCTGCTTATAAGACGTTTGATTTGGTGCGAAAGCTAAAAACCGAAGGGGCTAAAACTAGGGTGATCTTGACAAAAGGGGCACAGGTCTTTGTTACCCCTTTACCTTTTGAGGTCTTTACCCATCATCGGGTTTATACTGATATTTTTAAATTTTCACCTGATTATCCCATTATACATATAGATTTAGCAAAATGGGCAGATATACTCGTCATCTCCCCTGCTACAGCCCATATTCTGGCAAAGCTTTCCCAGGGTATTGCAGATGATTTATTGACCAATATAGTTTTGGCATTTAATAAGCCAATTCTCCTCTGCCCATCTATGAGCGAAGGCATGTATAAAAAAAATATAGTGCAGGAAAACATAAAAAGGCTTAAACAGCTAGGTCTTTATATAATGACACCTACAGTAGGAAGGCTTGCTTCTTATAAAGTAGGTACTGGACGTCTCCCTGAAGTAGATGATATAATAGAAGTAATAAAATCATTTTTTATGCCAAAGGATTTAAGTGGTTACAGGATACTTGTTACCGCAGGGCCAACAAAGGAGCCAATAGACCCAATAAGGTTTTTGAGCAACTATTCATCTGGAAGGATGGGCTTTTCTTTGGCAAAAATTGCCCAGTTTCGTGGGGCAGAGGTAACTTTGATTTCGGGCCCAACAAATCTAAAGCCCCCTTATGGTGTTTCCTTTATTGAGGTAGAAAAAGCAGAGGAAATGAGGGAAGCAGTTATGGATCAATTTGAGAAAGTAGATGCAGTGATTATGGCGGCTGCTGTAGCAGATTTTAGGCCCCTATACAGTGGAAAGAAGATTAAAAAGCAAAAAGAGCCAATACTCCATTTAGAAGAGGCCCCTGATATTTTGAAAGAACTAGGGAAAAAGAAAAAGAGCCAGATTTTGGTAGGGTTTTCTGCTGAGACAGGGGATGTCTTTCCAGAAGCCAGCCGAAAATTAAGCGAAAAGTGCTTAGATTTGATTGTGGCCAATGATACTACCTTACCAGGTGCTGGCTTTTCTGTCCCTACAAATAAGGTTACTTTGATTGATAAAAACGGCGTTCGTGAAGAATGGGCTCTAATGAGCAAAGAGAAGGTAGCTATGAGGTTGTGCGATAGAATGGGGGAATTATTAAGGCACAGAGATGCACACACTTAAGGAAACACTGGAACAGCTTTTAGTTTATTTAAAGTGGCAAAAGGCATTTGGTATAAAAGAGATTTATCTTTCAGAGGATATAAGAAGGATGCTAAGTGCACCAGCTCAGAGAGAACTGCTTTTAGAAAAGATTGAGGAAGAATTAAAAGATTGTAGAGGCTGTAAGTTATATAAAGATAGAAAAAACATGGTCTTTGGGGAAGGCAATGCGAATGCTAGATTGATGTTAATAGGTGAAGCGCCTGGTCATGATGAAGATTTACAGGGGAGGCCATTTGTGGGTGCAGCTGGCCATCTTTTAGACAATATGTTAAATGCTATAAATTTAAATCGAAAAGAGATTTATATTACTAATATTGTAAAATGTCGTCCCCCCCATAATCGCAACCCAGAGAGGGATGAAATTGGGGCGTGTAAACCCTTTCTCTTAAAACAAATTGACATAATTAAACCAAATATCATTTGCACCTTGGGCACCGTTGCAACTCAAACCATCCTTGAAACAAAAAAGACCATCACCAAGCTCCGTGGGCATATCTATAACCTCTCTGATATTAAATTGATCCCTACCTTTCACCCTGCTTACCTTCTGCGCAATCCTTATCAGAAAAAGGGGGCATGGGGAGACCTAAAATTGATAGAAAAATTATACAAGGAGTCTTTTTTAATTTGAGGAAGTTTATCTATCTTCTCTTATTTTTTCTGTTTTTTTCTAGCTCTGTCCTAGCTGCAACCG
>LJNA01000100.1 GCA_001304365.1 Syntrophobacter sp. DG_60
TAGAGCCGATTTGTGCAAAAGAGACAATAGATACATTTGGATATTACCACATCTTTTATGACCTTTTAGATAAGATAGATTATTCAGATGACCGGATTATAAAAGAGTGTGGTTCAAACTTGATAATGGGAAAGGATGGTCAAGTTTATCCATGCTTTAGAAGCTATTGGCTTGGTCTATCTAAAAAATGGGAGTGCCCTGAATGTAAATATGAGGTGCTTAAGGGTCTTAAAAACCATTATCTTTCAAAAGAAACAGATATAGGCAGTCTGCATGTACGTATGGCATTTAGCTATTTAGAGAAAAACAATTTTTATTATGCCTTAAAGCACCTTAAAGAGGCACTATATCTCTGCCCAAAAGAAGAAAGGCCTAATCTTTATTTTTATACCGGGCTTTGCCAGGCAAATCTAAAGGCATACCATGAGGCCATAAAAACATTTAAAAAATCCATCAAAGATTACAATACTGCTTTTTATTTAGGTTTTTGCCATTTAAATAAAAAAGATTATAAAAAAGCAGTTGTATATTTTAAAAAGGCCCTAAAGCTTAAACCCAATAGGGAAGACACGGGCCGTATCCTTTTTTATTTAGGCCTTTGTCATAAATCTTTAGATGATTACAAAAAGGCCATCGAAGCACTTAATAAAGCAAGAATGTTTGATAATGGTGTTGAAATAAATAACCTTTTAGGAATATGTTATTTTAAATCAAGGGATTACCAAAATGCTATAAGATTTTTCAAAAATGTCCTTAGTTTAGACCCCTCTTCTGCCATTGACTATGCAAACATTTGTATTTGCTTAAAGGCATTAGGGAGGTGGAAAGATGCCATAAAATATTGTAAAAAATCTTTAAATTTAGACCCTTCTATTGATTTTGCACAAAAGGCTTTAAGGGAGCTGGAAGAGATCTCTTATGTTTAAATCTATTTTTGATAAAAAGTTGCATTTATTATTATTTGCCATAACCCTTTTTACCACCACTGCTGCAGGGGCCATTCAGGCAGGTCATAACCCTTTAAAGTCACTTATCTTTTTTGGCAAAGGCCTCCCATTTTCCCTCACGCTTATGGGCATCCTTTTGGCTCACGAGTTGGGCCATTATTTTATGTCCCGCTATCACGAGGTATCGGTAACCCTTCCTTACTTTATTCCAGCCCCTTCACTCATTGGCACCTTTGGTGCATTCATCAAGATAAAATCTCCTATGCCCAATAAACGGGTATTATTCGATATAGGCATTGCTGGGCCATTAGCGGGGATAGTTGTCTGTCTGCCTGTCCTTATATTTGGTCTGTTACATTCTCGTGTTCAAATCATGCCCCCTCCTGAGGGGGGTATTATTTTAGGAAATTCTTTAATGTTAGAATTACTTACCAGGATCACTTGGCCCAATCTGCCAGAAAATACTCAAATTATTTTGCATCCTATGGCATTTGCCGGGTGGATTGGTCTATTTGTTACCGCCTTAAACCTAATGCCTATTGGCCAATTAGACGGGGGGCATGTGGCCTATGCTCTCTTAGGGGAAAGAGCCCATGCGGCATTTTCACGCTTTTTGATAGTGTGCCTTTTTGTTTTAGGGCTTTTTGGCTGGGAAGGCTGGTTCATTTGGGCCCTACTTTTATTTTTTGTTCTTAGGCTGCGTCATCCTACTCCCGTTAACCCATTTATAAGCCTGGATAGAAAGAGAAAGGCTGTAGGTATTCTTGGGCTGATTATCTTTATTTTTACATTTATGCCCATGCCTTTTAGTCAATTATAATGAACAAAAGCTTAATTTAAGCCACAGATTTACACAGATTGTCAGGATTTCAAATATAAAAATATTTTCTGCGGGTATCTGCGAAAATCTGTGGCAATTTTTATACTTTCCTATACATTTAAAAAACAAGAATGTTATTTTTTTCAGAACGCTCTAATTTAAAGCATAGTTCAAGGCCTTTTCGGCATGAATAGTAGCTGTATCAAAGAGTTTGATAGCACAGTCAGCTTGATTGATTAAAAGGGGTATTTCGGTGCAACCAAGGATTATCCCTTGAGCCCCCTGTTTTCCAAGTTTTTCGATGATTTCTAAAAAGCGTATCTTGGAGGTAGATTTTATCTGCCCGCGTGCAAGCTCCTGATAGATGACCTGGTTGATAAATTTCTGATCATCCTTTTTGGGTACAAGGCTTCTGATATTTTCTTGCATCAATTTGTCCTTGTAAAAACTTTCTTTCATAGTAAACACCGTTCCCAAAAGTCCTACAGTATGGAAATTTTGGCTCTTTATGGCCTCCACCGTGGCATCCACAATACTGATCAAAGGTATTGGTGATTTATCCCTTACTTCATCAAATACAATATGCATGGTATTGGTAGCAATGAGTCCAAAGTTAGCACCGGCTTTGTGCAAGGCACCCATGGCTTGAACCATTTTATCTATAGCAATATCCCATTTCTCCTGGTTTTGCCAGTCAACAAATTCTTGAAAATTGACGCTGTAAATAATGATTTCTGGGTAGCTGTAGTCTCCATATCTCCGATAATACTCTCTTGTAATATACCTATAATAGGTGATGGTCGATTCAGGGCTGAGTCCCCCCAGTATTCCTATCTTTTTCATTTATTCCTCTCAAACTGCATAATTACTGCCACATAAAATGAGTTTCCCTTAATCCTGCTTTTTCTGAAGATACTTATAGAAATTTGCAAAATAGCCGAAACCTGAAAGAAGAGTAACTGTTAAGGCAAACCAGAGCAAAAATGTACCTATGGTATGAAAGTTTATGCCTAGATAGGGATAATGAATGATTAAAGCAAATATAGCTAAAACTTGCAAACCAAATTTCCCCTTTCCCCAAACACTTGGTGTAATAATGATCCCCTCAGTTAAAAATATACTGCGCAACCCCGTAATAGCAATCTCCCTTGCAATAATTACAAAGGCCATCCATGCTGGCACTCGCCCTTGGGGAATAAGCATAATTAAGGCGGCTGTCACCAGCAGCTTATCAGCTAAAGGGTCTAAAACTTTTCCTAAAGTACTTACTTGATGCCATCTTCTTGCAAAAAATCCATCTAAAAAATCGGTTAATGAAGCCAAAAGGAATACCATAGCTGCTAACATAGAAGGCAGCCTTTGTGGAAAAAACAATAAAAATATTAAGATAGGGATAGATGTTAAACGAATTACAGTAAGGTGGTTGGCTGTTGTTAAGGTCTTTCCTGATAAAAACATATTAAAAATCTGATTGATAAAACGCTTGATAATAAAGTACTTGCTGTATATAATCTTCTACTGCCGATGGAAAATTATGTCTATTGATAACTGCCTCAGGGCCCAATAAATAAGCAGCTAAGCTCTGTGAGATATTGCCTTGAAATCGAGACAGAAGGTATTTGAGATATTTAGCCCCACCTTCTATGTTCTCATAAGGTGAAAACGGTTCTTTCACCCCTAGTTCTTTGGCAGTAGAAGGCAACAATTGCATCAACCCCAGGGCCCCTTTAGGTGAGACAGCCTCTGAATCAAAATCAGACTCTACTTTAATTACTGCCTTAAGCAAAGCTGGAGGCAGATTATGTTTTTTGGCAGTCCCTTTTATCAAATTATCGTAGGCGCTATCGTAACGCATTTTCCAATATAATTTATAACGTTTATCCATTGGTGCATCAGTGAAATGCTTTACTCCCTCCTCATCTGTATATACATAGATATCGGCCCAACTATAAGTACAGATAACAATCCATAAGATAATGGCAAGAAGTCTATAGGATCTTCTCACCAAGCTTTTGCCAATCATCTAAAAATCTTTTAATCCCTATATCGGTTAGAGGATGTTTGGCCAGCTTTTCAATCACCTTAAAAGGAACAGTGACAATATCTGCCCCTAATATTGCAGCCTCTAGTACATGGATTGGATGACGTATACTAGCCACTATTACCTCTGTAGTAAAATCATAGTTATCATATATAGTAATAATTTGCTCTACCAAATCCATTCCATGGTGTGAAATATCGTCTATACGTCCTATGAACGGGCTAACATAGGTGGTCCCTGCCTTTGCTGCCAAAAGTGCCTGAAGTGGAGAAAACACCAAAGTCATATTCACTTTGATATCTTTTAATGACAATACCTTTGTGGCCTTAATGCCTTCTAAAGTCATAGGTATCTTTACCACAATATTAGATGCCATTTTGGAAAGCTCGCTCGCCTCCTTAACCATCCCATCTGCATCTTTATCAATCACCTCTACACTTACTGGGCCATTTACCAGATGACAAATCTCCTCTATCAATGGTCGAAAGGGTCTTTCCTCCCTAGCAACTAGGGTAGGATTTGTGGTTACCCCATCTGCTAACCCCATCTCTTTTGCCTTCTTTATCTCCTCTATGTTAGCAGTATCTACAAAAAACTTCATTTTACCCTCCCTATTTGTTCAAGATACTTTTCCTTGCATTCTTTAGAACAAAAATACACCTCTCTATCCCCTACCCTTACACTAATTGCCTTATTTTTTGGAATATAGATACCACATACAGGATCCTTAACCAACTCATCCTCAAATTCCCTTAAATTTTCCTCTTTTGGTTTAGACCGCAATAGACCACGTAACAAATAATAGATAATTAAAGCCAATAATGCATAAAAGATCAATCTCATTAAGATACCCTAATTACCCACTCATTAGACATCAAATGTGACAATAGGAAATCAAAACTCTGCTTAAAAATAGGGTGTATTTGCCCTCTTGCTACCTCTGAAAGTGGGGCTAATACAAACCTCCTTTTGTGTAATCTTGGATGTGGAATTATTAAATTGGGCTCATTAACTTTTAGATTATCAAATAGTAATAAATCTAAATCAATTACCCTTGGTCCTTGTGGGAAAGTCGGGGCTCGACCCAAAAGATATTCAATTTTTTTCAACCATTGAAATAGCTCTTTAAAATTAAGACCCGTTTTTATCTTTGCCACTAAATTGATAAACCAGGGTTGTGCTGATTCTTCTATAGGCTCTGTAAGATAAAAAGATGATACCTTGACAAGTTTTGTCTCAGGGACCTTTTTCAAAAAATCCAGAGCCCTTTGACAGTTTAGCCTTTTTCCCCCTAAATTAGAACCAATCCCAACAAATGCATTATGCATTACTTAACCCGTTTTTTATGTTTATAGTGTTTATTGAGTTTCTTGAGTTCATTGTGTTTAGACCCAACAAACCGTGTAAACTCAAGAAACCAAGTAAACCGTGTAAACTCAAGAAACCAAGTAAACCGTGTAAACCCAATGAACCCTACAAACCCAATGAACTGTGTAAACCAACTAACCGTTCAACCGCTTCTGTTATCCTTTCTTTGGGCACTGTAAATGCTATCCTTATGTACCCCTCACCCACATTGCCAAAACCACTCCCTGGGGTAGTGACAATTCCTGCCTTCTCAAGCAACACCTGAGAAAAACCGACCGATGTATAACCACTTGGGACCTTTGCCCAAAGGTAAAATGTTGCCTTTACCCTTTTTACATCAAGGCCTATTTTCTGCAGACCATCTATCAAGATGTCCCTTCTTTCTTGAAAAATCCTTCTATTTTTCTCTACTACCTCCTCATTACTCTCTAGAGCAGCAATGGCGGCCCATTGAATTGCCTGAAAGACACCTGAATCTATATTGGTTTTTACCTTTCCCAAAGCCTCTATTATCTCAGCATTTCCTACAGCAAAACCAATACGCCAACCCGTCATATTATAGGTCTTAGAAAGGGAATGAAACTCTATAGCTATCTCTTTACTTCCTTTGACTTCCAAAAAGCTTGGTGGTCTGTAACCATCATAGGAAAGCTCTGTATAGGCAGCATCGTGGCAGACAATTATATTATATCTTTTAGCAAATTTTTCCAATTTTTCAAAAAAATCTAAATCTGCTGCGGCCGCTGTAGGATTATTAGGATAATTGACAAATATCAACTTTGCCTTTCTAGCTATGTCCTTAGGAATCTTTTCTAGATCAGGCAAAAATCCATTTTCT
>LJNA01000101.1 GCA_001304365.1 Syntrophobacter sp. DG_60
CTTCATAGTCCACATTTTGTTATATATGTTAGACCTAACCAACATCGAAGATTGGGCATAACGGTCAGCCGCCATGTGGGCAATGCAGTACAGAGGAATCGGGTGAAAAGATTGCTACGTGAGTTTTTTAGGTTAAACAAACAAAAATTACCTTATTGCGACATGTTAATTGTTGCTAAAGAGGGGGCACCCCTTTTGAAGTATCAACAAGTTTATGAAGAATTAAGTGGAGTGTTATTTAAATGAAATATTTATTATTAAAGATAATTA
The DNA here is from genome assembly GCA_001304365.1 of Syntrophobacter sp. DG_60. The sequence continues at coordinate 271 of LJNA01000101.1, forward strand.
AATTTTACCAGTGGTCTATTTCACCACTTTTTCCCTCCTCTTGCCGATTTTATCCTACATGTTCTGCTTATGCGGCAGAGGCCATAAGCCGATATGGCGTCTTGCGTGGGGGGTATAAGGCCTTGTGTCGCATAGCCAAATGTCACCCTTTTCATCTTGGTGGCTATGACCCTGTAAAATAGGGATTTTGGAGTAAGAAGATGGCCTATCGTGTGATTTTGGCCTTTGTGCTTTCTTTACTTATTATTTTGGCCTATGACTATTTTTTTGTTCCCAAACAACCCCAGAAGAAGATAAAAGAAACAAAAAAAGTAGAAGAGACAGATAATTATCTTAAACCACCTAGGCTACCCGTTTCACCAAAGGCGGTCAAAACAGATTTTGGTAAGGAGATTGTTGTTTCCACACCCCTTTATGAGGCAACTTTTTATGAGGAAGGGGGATGTTTAAAAGCTTTCTCACTAAAAGGGTATCGAGAAAATGTTACTTCCAATTCACCCCCTAAAAAACTTATTTTGGCCCATGATAACCTGCCACTAAGGCTGCGTCTTTTAAATACCAGTCTTGGGAAAATAAGTTATAGTTCTGATGAGAGTAGATTGGAGATTAAAAAGGGGCAAGCGCAGGCACAGCTCTGTTTTATAGCAGAAAGCCCATCATTTTTAATCAAAAGAATCTATACATTTTATCCAGAAAAATATTATTTTGACCTTAACATAGTGTTAGAAAACAAAGGCAAAGAGGTTTTTAAAGACAATTTAGCCTTGTCCCTAGCAAACAAATGGCCTGAAAAACAGGGGTATGGTTCTTTTTCTGGGGCAGTTTTTTTGTTGAATAATCAATTTAAATCATTACAGCGCAAAAAGATCAAAGATGAGATAGTAAAGGCAGGAGAAGTTAAGTGGGTGGGGTTGGGTGATAAGTATTTTATGACAGTCATAATAAATAAGGCATTTGAGAAGGCAAGCTTTATTTTAAATACCCATTCTGAGCTATTAACCTGTGAATTTTTGACCCCACCTATAACATTGAGACCAAATGAAAAAAGGTCTATTCCCTTTTTGCTTTACTTTGGCCCAAAGGAAATAGATAGACTTAAGGCCATGGGCTTTCATTTAGACAAGGCTGTAAATTTCGGATTTTTTGGTTCTATCAGTAAATTTGCGCTTTATGTACTAAAATGGTTTTATAGATTTACCCATAATTATGGCATAGCTATCATTGTATTGACTTTAGTGATTAAAATTTTGTTTTGGCCTTTGACTCATCACAGTTTTAAGTCTATGAAAGATATGCAAAGGCTACAACCTCAGATTGCCAAAATTAGGCAGAGGTATAAGGATGATAAGATGCGCATGAATCAAGAGATAATGAGCCTTTACCGTACATATAAAATAAACCCTATGGGGGGCTGTCTGCCTATGATTTTACAAATTCCAGTATTTTTTGCCCTTTATTACGCATTACTTTATGCCATAGAGCTACGGCATGCCCCATTTATTTCATATTTTCCTTTCACTGAAAAGATTTGGCTAGCTGACTTATCGGCAAAAGACCCTTATTATATTACCCCTATTATAATGGGTATTTCCATGTTGGTACAACAAAAACTGACACCTGCTGCATCTATGAATCCTACACAAGAGAAATTAATGCTGTTTATGCCTATATTTTTTACTGTGATCTTTCTTAATTTCCCTTCGGGTTTGGTAATTTATTGGTTAATAAATAATATCCTTTCTATTGTTCAGCAAATTTATATTAATCGTCGAACTAAGTAAGGGAGGAGGAAATGGAAGTTTACGAATTTGAGGGCAAAACTGTTGAGGAAGCCATTGAGAAGGCCTGCGCTACTCTTAATACCCAAAAAGAGTGCTTAGATATTCAAGTAATCTCTGAAGCTTCTAGCGGTATTTTAGGACTAGTGGGTGTAAAAAGGGCAAAGATTAAAGTGACCATGAAACAACAGACTGAAAAGGCTGTAAACTTGGCAAAAGATGTATTAGAGAAATTTTTATCCTGTTTCCCTATGCCTGCTAGATTAGAGGTGGAGGCCGAAGAAGGCATTACTCGGTTTAACATTATAGGAGATGGCTCAGGTATTTTAATTGGAAAACAGGGACAGACTCTAAATGAATTAGAGTATATTTTTCAAAAAATGGTGCAAAAGCAATGGGGTGGATTACTTCCAGTGAGAATTATTTTAGATGCAGAAGGCTATCGTAAAAGACGTCTTGATTCCTTAAAAGAAACTGCTCAAAGATTAGCAACTAAGGCCAAGAAGTTAGGTAAAACAGTTTCTACAGTACCTTTATCGCCAGCAGAAAGAAGGGTAGTCCATATTACCTTACAAAAAGATGCGGAAATAAAGACCAGAAGTTCAGGTGAGGGGGCATTGAAAAGGGTTGATATTATTCCTATAAGGACTTCTCAGTGACTATTCAGGGTAAGGTGTGGAGATTTGGGGATAATATTGATACAGAGGTGATCATCCCAGCAAGGTATTTAAACACTTCTGACATTGAAATTTTGGCCAGACACTGCCTAGAAGGGGTAAGACCAGGGTTTGCAGAATTGATTAGTGAAGGAGACATCATTCTTGCTGGGAGGAATTTTGGTTGCGGTTCTTCACGAGAGCATGCCCCTTTGGCCATAAAGGGTGCTGGTATAAGGGCCATAGTAGCAAAGAGCTTTTCTAGGATATTTTATCGAAATTCCTTTAATATCGGGCTTCTTCTTATAGAGTCAGAGGAAGTAGTGGAGGCGACACAGGAAGGGGATATAATTAGGATCTGCCTTGATGATGGCAAGATTATCAACACTACCAAGAACTTGGTCTTTGAAATTCAACCCTTGCCACCCTTTATGAAAGTACTAATTACTGATGGGGGGCTTATCCCCCATTTGCTAAAACAAGGTGGATGGTAAGAATAGTTTGTTGGGTTTACACGGTTTATTGAGTTCTTTGGGTTTACACGGTTTTAACCCAATAAACATGATAAACACAACGAACCAAGTAAACACAAATGAGGAGACATTATAAAATTGGTGTGATATCGGGGGATGGCATCGGCCCAGAGGTAGCTGCTGAAGGGATTAAGGTACTTGAGGCAGCAAGTGAAGTTTTTGATATTAAATTTGATTTTATCTATTATCCTTATGGAGGTGAGCACTACTTAAGGACAAAAGAGCTTTTACCAGATGGGGCCATCGAGGCATTCAAGGATTTGGATGCCATTTATTTTGGAGCGATTGGGCACCCGGATGTAAAACCAGGCATTTTAGAGCAAGGCATCTTGCTTAAAATCAGGCAGGCCTTAGATCAATACATTAACTTAAGACCAGTGAGACTCTATCCTGGGGTATATTGTCCCATTAAAGATAAAGGCCCAGAGGATATAGGCTTTGTGGTGGTGAGGGAGAACACAGAGGGCCTTTATGTAGGGACAGGTGGTTTTTTAAAACATGGCACTAAAGAGGAAGTGGCCATTCAGACCTCAATTAATACCTATAAAGGCATAGAGCGTTGCATAAGATATGCGTTTGAATATTGTCAAAAGAGAAATAAAATGAAAAAAGTTACACTTTGTGGAAAATCCAATGTTTTGACATATGCCTCAGGACTATGGGTGCGTGTTTTTGAAGAGATAGCTAATGATTACCCTGATATAAAAACTGATTATGCCCATGTAGATGCTATTTGCATGTGGATGATTAAAAATCCTGAAAAATTTGATATAATTGTTACAGATAATATGTTTGGAGACATTATCACAGATTTAGGGGCTATTTTACAAGGGGGCTTAGGGATAGCCGCTGGAGGAAATATAAATCCTAAAGGTGTTTCCATGTTTGAGCCCATTGGTGGGTCTGCTCCTAAATATAGAGGAAAAGGCATAGCCAATCCTTTAGCAGCCATTTCAGCTGCTCAGATAATGTTAGAAACTTTAAGTGAGGATAAGGCAGCTCAGGCTATAGAAGAAGGAGTTATATATGCAGCTAGCCACCTAAAAGGTATGTCTGCAGGAGAAATGGGTTATATCACCAGCGAAGTGGGCAGCTTGGTAGCTCAGCATATAGAAAGAAGTTTATAGGGTTTATTGAGTTTACACGGTTTACTCAGTTCCTAGTTCTTTGAGTCTACATGATTTTAACCCAATAAACACAATGAACTCAAGAAACTCAATTAACTATATCAGAGGTAAATAAGATGAAAGAAGTCAATGTTGCTGTAGTAGGTGCTACAGGTGCTGTGGGCAATGAGATGGTTAAGATATTGGAGGAAAGAAGGTTTCCTATAAATGAATTAAAGCTATTGGCCTCTAAACGCTCCTTAGGAAAAAAGATGGGTTTTAACGGTGAAGAGGTCGCGATAGAAGAATTAACAGAAGATGCATTTACTGATGTACAAGTATCCCTTTTCTCTGCAGGGGCCAGTGTAAGTAGAAAGTTTGCCCCCATTGCTGCTAAATCTGGTTGTATAGTGGTTGATAATTCCAGTGCCTTCCGCATGGAACCAGATGTTCCCTTAGTGGTTCCAGAGGTGAATCCCCATGCTATAGCCCAATACAGCAACCAGGGAATTATCGCAAATCCTAATTGCTCCACTATTCAAATGGTGGTAGCGCTTAAGCCTATTCATGATGTATCTAGGATTAAACGTATAGTAGTGGCCACCTATCAAGCAGTTTCTGGTACAGGAAAGAGGGCTATAGAGGAATTGTCTAATCAAACTCAGGCCATCTTTAACCTTAAAGAGATTGTTTGTAATGTTTATCCTCATCAAATTGCCTTTAACTGTCTGCCACATATAGATATATTTTTAGAAAATGGTTACACCAAGGAAGAAATGAAGATGTGTTATGAAACAAAAAAGATTATGGAAGATGATAGCATAGAGGTTACAGCTACCTGCGTGCGTGTGCCTGTATTCTATAGTCATTCTGAAGCAGTGAATATAGAACTAGAAAAAAGGCTAACAGCAAATGAAGTAAGGGATATTTTGTCTAATGCCCCAGGAGTTAAGGTAGCAGATAATCCTGATAAAAATGAATATCCACTAGCCATTTATGCAGCCGGTAGGGACGAGGTATTTGTTGGTCGGATTAGAGAAGATGCCTCTAAAGAAAATTGTGTTGATATGTGGATAGTATCAGATAATATCCGTAAAGGCGCAGCCCTTAATGCCGTACAAATTGCAGAACTTTTATTAGAAAGATATTTATAGAAGCTCAAAAACTTGACAAGGGATGATCTTAAATATAAAAAAAGATAAATGTCGGGACGTGGCGCAGCCTGGTAGCGCACCTGCATGGGGCGCAGGTGGTCGCAGGTTCAAATCCTGTCGTCCCGACCATTTTTTATGGGCATTTTCAGAAGCCTGGCTTTTCCCTTTTTTTTTAAAAAAGTGCCCATCAGAAAAAAAGTTGTCCAGTGAAAGCCAATCAGAACCTTGGGTTATTTAGAAGACAGGCAAGTAATAGTAAGGTGCCCAGTAGGATATTGTGCCTATAAAACCAATTATCAGTTTTTATGCTTAAAGTTCCCTAAAATTTCCTTTCTTTTAGGCACTTTATAAACTTATCAACCAGCTCTGGGTCAAATTGCGTACCTGCACATTTCTTAAGCTCGGCTATAGCCCCTTCTTGAGTTAAGGCCTTCCGGTAGGGCCTATCAGTAATCATAGCACAATAGGCATCCACAATTCCAATAA
>LJNA01000010.1 GCA_001304365.1 Syntrophobacter sp. DG_60
CACCCTATCCATGAACGTGTTGAATCAGAAGGGGTTGTTATCAGGTGAGAAAAGAACTTATTCAGTATCGCTTACAGAAAGCGAGGGAAACTCTAGAAGATGCTGGACTCCTTATTTCAAATAATCGCCTTACCTCTGCAGTCAATAGACTATATTACAGTCTTTTTTATGCAGTTCTTGCTTTGTTGCAAACAAAGGACCTTGCAAGTTCAAAACATTCTGGTGTTCATTCCCTCTTTAATCAACATTTTGTGAAAATCGGTGTTGTATCTAAAGAAACAGGGCTTTTTATGGAGAATTGTCTGAGGATAGAAGAGAAGGTGATTATATTGATTACACGGAATTTAGTCTTAATGAAGTCAAGGAGAAGTTAAAAAAATGTGGAGTTTATCTTAAGGAGATAGAAAAGGTAACATTGGAATTAATGGGACACACAGATGAATGACATCTTTGGTATCATTTTGAGATAGGGGTGATAAAACCTTCATGCATATAGAAGTAGTTGCAGCAATTATTGAAAATAATGAAAAATCCTCATTGCCAAAAGAAAATCTGATGATGAGCTGTCTAATAGGTGGGAGTTCCCTGGTGGAAAGATAAGAGAGGATGAAACACCAGAGCAATGTTTAAAAAAGGGAGATAAAAGAGGAGTTAGGGATGGATATTAAAGTAGGGGAATTTATTACCTCAAGTACATTTACCTATCCTCATATCTCTATTGAGCTTCTAGCTTATTTTGCAAAGTGGAAGGATGGAAATATAAAGACATTGGCCCATGGTGAGCTAAAGTGGGTGTTTGCTAAAGAGCTTCTAGACTATGATTTTGCAGACGCTGATTTACCCATAGTTAAAAACTTGATTTTACAAACCCATAAAATCAATGAGATTCCTGGAGACTTGTAGATCCATAGAGACTATTTCTATCAGTTTCCTAATCTCTATCTCCATCTAGATACTTTCTTGGGTTTCTTGAGCCAAGGGCACAGACTATGTCATAACTGATAGTACCAGCCTTTTTGGCAATTTCTTCAGCAGTAATGAATTCTTTTCCTTGCCCTCCCAGGACTACTACCTCTTGTTCCACATCAATATCAGGAATTTGAGTTATATCTACCATGGTAAGGTGCATGCATACAGTGCCCAAAACCCTGGCACGCATCCCTTTTATTAAAATCTCTCCTTTGTTAGAAAGGCTTCTGGGGAATCCATGGTCATAGCCTATAGGTAAAACTGCCACCTTTGTCTCTTTATCAGTGACAAATGTGTGACCATAACTAATACCTGTCTTTGGGGGCAATTTTTTTAAGTAAATGATCTTTGTTTTAAAACTCATGGCCTGTTTGAGAGCGATTTTTTCATGCAGTGCATCAGTGGGATAAATGCCGTAGATGCTTAAACCTGGTCGAATTACTTGAAACTGGCTTTCTTTATACTGAAGTGCAGCAGCACTATTAGCGATGTGGTTATATTTGAGGTTTATGCCTAAATTTTTGGCTTCTTCAATGATTTTTTTAAATCTGCTTATCTGTTTTTGAGTAAATATAGGGTTTGTTTCTGCCACAGCTAAGTGAGATGTTAAACCCTTAAGGTTTAAACCTGGCAACTTTCTCAAGGTGCTTAAAAAAGATATAGCCTCCTTATAAAAGATGCCTAATCTCCCCATACCTGTATCAATCTTTGCATAAATGGGTATATCTTTTTTATTTTCTTTGGCTATATCTGATAGGGCCTTAGCCAGTTCCATAGAATAAACCACTGGGGTTAATTTATAAGAGGATACTGTTTCTGCATCTTTAGGGAATATGCCCAATAAAATGATAATAGGGACAGAAATACCTGCCTTCCTTAACTCCATGCCCTCTTCTACATAGCTTACTGCCAAAAAATCTGCCCCTTCAGCTATAAGTGTCTCAGATATGGGAATCATACCATGACCATAGGCATCGGCCTTAACCACAGGCATGATTTTAACCTTAGGGCCTACAAGTGCCTTTATGGCCTTAAAATTGTGTCTAATAGCAGATAAATCTATCTCTACCCACCCTGATAGCATGACTTTATCCTCATTTTTAAGTAAGTATTCCTTATTATGGGTTTATTATTCTTTACAGATATAGCTATGGCCCTTGCGGTGCTCAGTAAAATAAATAGCTCTTTACTTCTAGTAAGGGCTGTATAGAAGAGGTTACGCTGAAGCATGATATAATGAGACATTTGAAGTGGCATAATCACACACTTTACTTCTGAGCCTTGATATTTATGCACTGTGCAGGCATAGGCCAGAATGAGCTCATCCAATTCTTCTTTTTCGTATTTTATAGAGCCCCATCCAAAATCCACATAAGTTATTTCTTCTTCATTATCGATTTCTATTATTTTGCCCACATCTCCATTGAACACCTCTTTATTGTAATTATTTTTTATTTGCATAACCTTATCACCCACTCTAAACCTTCTAGCAATAAACAAAATTTCTGGCTTCTCAGGCGAGGCTGGGTTAATTATTCCCTGAAGCTCTTTATTAAGGTTGTCTGTTCCTAAGATGCCCCTTTTCATAGGGGAAAGCACCTGTATTTCCTGATAGGGGTCAAAGCCATGTATATTTATAAGTTTTAAGAGCCCATTCTTTAAATGCTCAAGTGCTTTTCCTTCATCCTCCTGGGAAATAAATAAAAAATCCCCTCCTTTAGGGATGATATACATTCCCTGATTTACCCTGTGGGCATTTTTCACAATGGTGCTTCCTTCTGCCTGCCTAAAGATCTTTGTGAGCCTGGTTACTTCAATCAGATTAGAGTCTATGATATCCCTTAACACAAGGCCTGGCCCTATACTGGGCAGTTGATCCACATCCCCTACCAAGATGAGGTTACATCCTTCTGGCACCGTCTTTAAAAAGTGATACATAAGTAGTAGGTCTATCATAGAGACTTCATCTAAAATAATTATATGGGCATCTAATGGATTTTTCTCATTTTTCCTAAATTCATTGGTCTTAGGGTTGTATTCAAGCAAGCGGTGGATGGTCTTGGCCTCCTTCCCTGTAACGTCCTCCATACGCTTTGCTGCCTTACCCGTGGGTGCGGCAAGAAGAACTTTAAAATCCTTAATTTGTGCTAATTTTAGGATAAATTTTATGGTTTGGGTCTTTCCTGTTCCCGGTCCACCAGTAATAACAGAAATCTTCTTAATAAATGCACAAATAATGGCATTTATTTGCTCAGTGGAGAGTCTAATGTCTGATTCTTTTTCCAATCTGGAGACAATAGTAGTGATCTCATCAGAGGTAATAATCTCCTTAATAAGTGCATTTTTAGCCATATATGCTATCTTTTTAGCTACTTCTGTTTCCATTTTATAAAATGAAGGAAGGTATATCCTTTCTTCTTCAGCTACCAGATGGCTGCCAACCATATTTTGTAATATTTTAGCTATTTTATTTGCTGAAAGTCCCAGGGTTTGAGATGATTCAGAGAGGAGCTCATCTCTATAAAGGAAGCAGTGCCCATGTTCTATGGCCTGCTGGATAGTAAAGGTTAGGCCAGCCCTAATCCGATGTGGATCCTCGAGGCTAAAGCCTATATTTTTAGCAATATTATCAGCCTTTTTAAAACCTATTCCCCTTATATCATAAATAAGCTGATAGGGGTTTTTATTGATTATCTCAACAGCACTTTCTTGATAGGCTTTGTAGATCTTCCATATATAGCCCAGAGGGATTTCATATCTTGAAAGGAATGCAGCCAGTCTCTGGACAGTTCTAGCCCTTTTCCAGGATGCTTTTATATCCTCAAGCTTTGTAAGGCCAATGCCAGAGATCTCAAGAAGCCTTTCAGGTTCTTCATCCATAATGGCTATAGTATCTTTCCCAAACGCATCTACTATCCTCTTTGCCAATACAGGGCCAATGCCCTTTACCAGACCCGAGGAGAGGAAGAGGGATATAGAATCGATGTCTGAAAGGGAGGGAATGCAACTATGGAAGCTAAACTGTTTTCCATATTTAGGATGTTTCCCCCATTGTCCCTTTAGGTTATATAAAATACCCTCTTTTAAAAGCTCTGGGTCATAATTTCCCACAGCAGTGAAATCTGAATCCTTTGATCTAAAGGAAAGGACACAAAAAAGGCTATCAGGGTTTGAATATACAGTATAAAGAAACCTTCCTGTAACCTCTTCTTCTATGTTAGCCATATTTGTTCATGCCCAGGAAACTATAAAAATTGCCGCAGATTTTCGCAGATAGCCGCATTTTTTTAGTGATTTCTGTGTAAATCTGTGTATTTCTATGGCTTTAATCAAATTTTATTCTCAAAATTTTAAAAGGTAAAAAATCTTGAAATATCTCCTCTCTTTCTCTGTTATATATTGAAAAATCCCGGCTAATAGTGAAACTTTTTTGTAGTTTGCCCTTTTTTCAAGGCCTAAAAGAAATGAAAAATGTTTTGATTCTAATTCCTCTGTCTTTTTATATCTATAGGTGCCCCATAATAGATTTGTGTATTCATAGCCTAATCCGCTTTCATGATAATAGATGCGAAGCAATGGCGTAATATTTCTTTCAAATCCTTCATGTTCTATAGGCAATATGGCTGGGAAATATGATTTTACTTGTTCTGCCTGTGACCTATAATAAAAAATAGGCAAAAATTTAAACAATTTTAAAGTAGGTTTCCCTTCTTTATCATATCTTCTTTCATAGCGGTTAAAGAAAACAAAATAATCAGTAACTATCTTTTCTCCTATAGTAGTATCTAATTCATGCTTATATAAGGGGTATAGGATATAGAAGCTTTTTAGCTTCTTTGTTCTTTTATAACTGAATAGAGGCAAAAATTTTATCTCTTTACGGTGATCTCCTTTTGCCCAACTAAAAAATGGCCATGGGAAATCCCAGCGCCTGTAATCGCCACATCTGTAAAAATAAAAAAATGGCCAAAGGATTGTAGTAGAGCGGCTAAAAAGGGTTTTTTGAGAAATATAAAAAGGAAAGACAGAGAAATAGTACTTTGGAGATGTATCTAAGTCAGTCCTTTGATGAATAATGATTGGCCAGAGATAAAATCTCTTATAAAATTCCCCCTCTTTTTCATCCCTGCCATAAAATGGTAAAAATTTTATGGCCTTCCTCCCACTTCCTTTATGATAGGTAAATATGGGTCCAAAGAAGCGGTATGTTCTAAGTTCTCCTTCTCTTGAAAAAGTGTATATAGGCCAGAGGGTAAAGGTAATTTCATCTTTCCCAAATCTGTCTCTAAATTTACCATAAAATGGAAAAAAACCTCTATATCTTTCCCCATCCTTTGTCTTTCCCCAAAAGAAAGGAAATATCTCTGTATAACCTCTTTCTTTATTAGCCAATAACAAAAGGGAAAATTTTGTTTCTTCTCTACCTCTTTCATATCTGAACAATGGGTAAAGGAAGTGCCATGAAGTCTGTTCAGGTGTTCTCTGATAAGATATAAGTGGCCTTATAGAAAAACTCTTTTTTTCTGGGGTATGGCCATATGAAAAAATGGGGCCCAAGGCATCAATATCTTTTGTTTCTTCATCGGATCGATAATCAAATAGAGGAGAGAAGTGAATATCTGCATTAGCCCTGACAGAAAATAACAGAACAAATAAGAGAATATACTCTTTTCTAAGCAGCTTCTGTGGCTTAACCAATTTTTGATTTATCCACTCTTACTTAACAATGCCTATAGTAGTGCCAATTACACTTATAGGGGTCTCTTCTTTCACTGTTTCAGCAGTCTTCTTTATATCCCTAACTGCTTCTTTTGTCTCTTTATAAAGGCTATCATCAGCAATCAATTTTCCCAATGTCCCCTCCCCTGCCTCTACGCGTCTTACCATATTGTTTATACGATCCAGGGTATCTCTGGCCTGATTGTAAAAATCTTCATCGTTTATTAGTTTCCCCACAGTTCCTTGCCCACTTTCTACCTTGGCTATTATATTATCCAGACGGTCTACTTCGTCTTTAAATTTAGAATAAAGTGCATCATCATTTATTAACTTTCCTAATGTACCTTGGCCTTTATTTATCTTCTCTAAAATATCATTCATATTAGAGGACACCTCTTTTAAGTGCTCGGTGGCCTGTTTTAGGCTTTCTTTTTCTGATTCAAGATAATCATTTATATGATCTAAGGTAAGGCTAGCATCATTTATAATCTCATCTATATTGGATACAGAGGTAGTATTTGTAATTACTTTATTAAGCCTTACGGGCTCAGAAGAACCCTGAATAATCTCTACAGATTTTGTTCCTACCAATCCATGGCCCCTAACACTGGCCTGAGCATCTTCTGCAATCTTTACAGAGGGGTTTATAAGCATAACCACATCTGCCTTCCCATCCTTTGTAAGCAATATATCCTTTACTTGTCCTATCCGCACACCTGCCATTTGCACTGAATTGTTTACCTTAAGACCTGAGACATCATCAAAAATGGCATGAATCTCATATCCCCTCATGACCAAAAGCCTCTTGTGTTTTGTAATCTTGACAGTCAGATAACCCAGGGCAATTAATCCTATGAGGACAAAGATACCTACTTTAAAAGCCAGCCCTACACTTTTCATATTTTTTCCTCCCTTTTTTTATGACCAAAATACTAAATAGTTAAAGATGCTGGTAAAAACATAATTATCTATTAATATAACTATAATGGAAATAACTACTGTTTCTGTAACCGCCCTTCCTACACCTTCTGCCCCTCCTTTTGTATAAAACCCTTTATAACAGGCGATAATAGGGATAAGAAAACCAAAGGTGACTGACCTAAGTAGGCCCCTTAGAATATCAGAGAATTCTACCACTTCAACCGTATTAGACATATAACCCCCAGGGTCTACACCTAAGAGCTTAGTTGAGGCCAAATAGCCTGCCAAAACACCACTTACATCACAGAATATAGTGAGTACTGGCACCATTACAATGCATGCCCAAAAGCGGGGCACAACTAGATAGTGAATGGGGTTTATGGCCATTACCTCTAAGGCATCTATTTGTTCAGTAACCCGCATAGTGCCCAGTTCAGCGGCATAGGCTGCCCCTACCTTGGCAGATACCATAAAGCCTGTCATCACTGGGGCAAGTTGGGCCACTACAGCCAAGGCTACAGTAGAGCCTAACCACTCTTCTGCCCCAAACTTTATAAAACCCACATAACTCCCTAAAGCCACTACCATCCCTATAAATATACCTGTAATAATGACTGCAAAAAAGGACTTTATGCCTGCAAATTCCATGTGCCTAAATATAAGGTGGCCCCTAAAGGGTGGGGTAAATAAATAGCCAATGCTTTTACCAAAGAATATAGTTATAGATCCTAACTCACTTATAAAATTTTTAAGCACGGTTACATTTTAAAGAAGCTTATCTTATTTTTCAAGTTGTACTTGACTTATTAAATGATTTGGGATTATCTTTCTTTACTGTGATTGAGATTGTGGATTTACATAAATCTTTTGGCAACCTCGAGGTACTAAAAGGTATTAATCTAAAAATAGAAAAAGGAAAGATTACTGCCATTATTGGTAAAAGCGGTGAAGGAAAGACCATTCTTGTAAAACACATTGTGGCTTTACTAAAGCCAGATAAGGGGAAAGTTCTTATAGATGGTGTGGATATAAATGGGCTTAAAGAAAGGGCCTTAGCTAAGATAAGGCGCCGTTTTGGCATGCTCTTTCAAGAATCTGCCCTTTTTGACTCTATGACAGTAGAGGAAAATGTGGCCTTTCCTTTAAGGGAACATAGAAATTTGAAAGAAGAGGAAATAAAGGCATTGGTAAAGAAAAAGTTAGAGATGGTAAAGCTTTTTGATATTGAACACAAACTGCCATCTGAACTTTCTGGTGGTATGAAAAAGAGGGTGGGTCTGGCAAGGGCCATTGCCTTAGAGCCTGAGATTATTATTTATGATGAACCCACTATAGGCCTTGATCCTATCACTGGTAGTGCTATTTATGAGCTTATTTTAGATATGCAGAGGCATTTAAATGGTACCAGCATCGTTATTACTCACGATGTACCTGCAATCTTTCGTATTGTAGATAAGGTTGGCGTATTGAGTGGTGGGAGGATTATAGCATATGGCACTCCAGAAGAGATTATCCGTTCTGAAAATAAAGAAGTACAGGAATTTTTAAAACAAAAATGAAAATTCAGCCTCACGCCCCATTTGAATTGCTCTTGGGTATAGAGATTGAAGAAAAGGGCAGTGGAGAGGCCTTAATCAAGATGCCTTATCAGAAAAGGCTAACAAACCCCATGGGCGCTATCCATGGAGGGGCAATTGCCTCTTTGGCAGATACTGCCATGGCCATTGCTGCAAAGTCTACCCTTTCACCCAATGTCAATTGCTATACAGCAAAATTTCAAATAAGATATAAGTCTCAGGCAAAAAATGGGATAATTTGGGCCAAGGCAAAGGTAAAGGAAAATAGAAAAAGACTAATATATATGGAGGCCACTGTTACCAATGAATCAGGGGAGACTTTAGCCTTAGCCGATGCCGTATTTATGGTTACAAATGAATAACATCCACCTATCGGCCTTTGGTATTTCCCCCCTCTGTGTTTCTTATAAAGATATAGATAGGGTAAACAACAATTATACCAATAACATCATCTGCTACATAATGAAAGCCCAAAACAAGGCTACCTAAAATAGTGAGGAAAAGAAACAAAAAAGATACCAAAACAAGCCATTTACTACAGAATTCACGGGCCATCAGGAGTAATAAAAGCGCATAGCCTACATGAAAACTAGGAAAGGCAGCAATGGGGGTAATGGCCTTTCCCTTTAATAGGGTAAATGCCTCTACCCCTTTGGTTAAAAATAGACTTTCCTGTTGGAAACAGTGATTGTGATAATTCCAACTAAATAGCTTATCAGGTAGATAATTGAAATAATCCTTGGCAATATAGATAGGGGAAACCGCAGGGAGAAGGCAGTGCAAAATCCCAAATATCATAAGACTTAAGCCATATACCCCAAAGAGTCTCCTCTTAAATTTCTCATTTGAAGACATGAGTGCAAAGAGAAAAAGCCAATGGGCGAAACCCCAAACAGGGACATAAACAATGTCTAGAAACTTGTAGGTCCAAGTGGGCAATGAAGCAAAGATAGGGTGCACCAATGACCAAAATGACCCTTCCCACTCCCATAAAGGAATGTGGTGATTATAAATGCTGCCATAAAGCTTAAGGGTAAAATAGACCTGAATTATTAAAAAAAATGGCATTACCCATTTAAACCAGGTATTGAATAGATTATTTTTCCATTTTTTTGGAATAATAGGCAAATTTTTGTGAAAAGATCGGTTAAATAAATATTCAACAAAAATCAGAATCCCAAGGCCTATTAGTGATTCTCTAAACCAATGGCTTCTAAAGGCAAATTGGAATAGATAGCACTTAAAATCCATATTTAGATAGCATTGACCTAAGAGGGTGCCTTTGGCTATCTCTTGGAAGGCAAAAAACAAATTCAGAATTAAATATATATAAAAATAGCGTAGAATAGGTTCTTTAAGCCAGCCATTTAGACTAACAATTTTATAAGGAATGGCTAGTCTTTTATTTGAATTCAAGAAATTTTCCTTGATTAAAATTTAGGGTAATATAGGCTTTTTCTTTTGATTTGTCAAATACTTAAGAGAATAAGATTTTTTCGTTTTTCATCCGTTGAGTTAAATAACTAATTCATATTACATTGATATATTAAAATATTTTCTGATTTCAGGGTGCATCTACAGCTTCTCATTTTATCTAAATAATCTGAGATCCTTCGAAGATATGGATAATTATTCATAATCACCAGACAGGAATCCATTTTTTTAAAGTATTGTATGAAATCCTTTAAATTTGAGTCAAATTGAAAAAGTTCTCCCTTTTTAGTAAATTTAGATCTTGTAACGTTGTTCCCTATGTACGAAAAGTATCGAAACCCCTTTCCTTTTTTGTCCAATCTTTGCAATATATACCTCTTTGAATTCTCCTTTGTCAGATAGAATGCAAAAGAGCGGGTATTATTTGTTAATATGGTTTTCCCCTCATATTTTTGACTACATAATTTTACTACTGAGCACCAATTTTGATATTTATTATTATCCGCATAAAATCCATCAAACCACATTGATTCATAATGCGAAAGTAGACGATATGGCAGGAAATAAAGAAAAATAAGCAATACTGTTAAGAGAATCTTCAGATGCTTTGTCTTTATATCGCTTGTCAACTCTCTTATTCCATAGCTACCGCAAAGCAAAAAAATCGGGAAGACACTATAAGCATATCTTTCAAATGGACGTATAACCGGGCAAAGAAGCAAATACAATAAAACAAAGGCAAAAATCAGTATTATTAAAATATCTTTATCTTGCATTAAGTTTACCCTGGTGGACTTGGAAAATATATACAATGTCCCTGCCCAAACCGATAAAGGAAAATAATAAAGCATAGCGAGGTAATTATAAAAGAAACGATGGTGCGTTAACCTCGTTGTATGATAAGTAAAACCAACAATTGCAATCCAAATAATCGGAATATAACTGAAAATTACCACTTTATTTTCTTTAAAGATTTCTTTTTTGCCATATCCTTTAATCCAAAGTGATATAATATAAAGAACGAAAACAACCACTCCCATATAGTGAGTGTACATTAAAAGGATAAAAGCCGTGTTTCTTAAAACTTTATTATTTTTAATTATTCCTATAAACGCCAGTTGAAGAAAAAAGAAGAGATAGGGGTACATGGTAGCGGAAATGCTATACCTTACAAAAAGCCCGGATGTTACTATTGCTGCTATAGAGGCAATACTAATAATGATGGAATTTGTTAAATATTTTAAATTTAACCACAGAAGCACCAATCCAATTGAACTAAATATTAAGGCAGAGATTCTAAAGAGAATTTCTACTTTTACACCATCTAAAATTTTCAGCAAAGCCCATTGAAACAGATAAATAAAGGGCGGATGTCTGCAAAAAACCGGGTCATAGTAATAGTCAGAAATAAAAGGGTGCTCTGAAAGGTTGGCATAAACAGCTTCATCATAAAAAAAATCTCCTCCCAGACCATTTCTGATGGCTTCCCACCATAATATTATTAAAGATAAAGTAATAAGAATAAGAAGTATAATGCGTTGGTGGTTTATTTTTACACTCATAGTTTAGTATAGTGCAGAATTTAAGCTAGCTGAAGAGTTAATCATTTGTGTCTTTTTGATCTGGGTAAAAATAATTTTGAAAAGGTAATGTATTTGTTACCAAGAAAATTAAAAATTGCAGCTATAAAAATCCCCATAAGGCTTGCAAGAATATACAGGCGACCCTTTACTCAATAATTAGTATCTAAAAATAAGTGCCTCATTTTTAAGTACTGCAATTTTCTTCATCTTTGTGGTTGCTACTATGAGTTATTAAATAGATAAAAAAAGGGATGCCCAAGGTAGCATAAAGAAAATAGCTATAGAGTGAATAAAGGATAGCCACACCTAGGATGACTGAGGCTGGTGCAAACGCCTTAAAGAAAAAGATCATGGCCGCATCCCTAGTGCCTACCCCTGCTAAGGTGATTGGTAATATTCCTGCAAAGATGCTAAGCGGCAGCCGGGCAGCTATCTCTATTAAGGGGATATGGATACCGAATGCCTTAAAAAAGAGCAATGCTTGCACTACTGGAAAAAACCATTTTATAGATGAGAAACCTCCAGCTACTGCAGCATATTTAGGGCACGAAGATAAAATATTTGTGGCTTGAATAACCAAATTAGCTTTATCCAGTAATGGACCTTTCCTTTCCTTAAAAAGCTTTTCAAAAAGCCATAGTCCTTGATTTAAAAGGGCTACTAAGACCAAAAGCCCTATAAAGACTATAGCAAATGTCTTGCTTTTAATGGCTACAGCCCCTAAAAGACCTATCAAGGCCAAACAGCTAACATCCAATATCTTTTCAGCTACAATGCTACCAAATACCATGCTCTTTGAATTCTTTTTACCAACAAAGGCTACCCTAAAAAAATCCCCTGTCCTAGAAGGTAAAAATATATTAAGGGGCCAAGCCCCCATGGTCAAAATCATACAATTTAAAATACCTATCTTCTGACCTGTGGCCCGTAAGACCCAGTGCCATCGTAAAGCACTGATAAAAGGGGAAATCAAGGCTAAAAGAAGGGCCATTAAGGCATATTTTAAGTCAAGTACATTAAAAGCAGCTACTAATTCTTTAGAACCAACAAATTTCACCAATACCCACAATACTGCTACAGTCAGGCAAAGGCTTAAAAAGAGCTTAAACTTCCACTTTGAGGGTAAAAGATTTGCCATTGTTTTGGAAATGAAAAACACCTGCTAATCTTATTGCCTCCATTCTAAGTTAGTTTAAATTTTTTGCAAAACTAAGTTAAGTTTCAACCAATTGTCCTTCTGAACACTGATGCCGCTCTATTAATTCTATTCTTTGATCTTTGAGCTGCGTAGAAATAATTTTGAAAAGGCAATATGTTTGCTACCAAGGAAATTAAAAATAGCAGCTACAAAAATTCCTATAAGACTTGCAAGGATATATAAATGGCCTTTTCCCATGCCAGTATATTCTATTAAGATGTGCATTGTGCTAATTCTTATGCATAAACCCAGCAATCTTACCAAGATAAAGGTGGGATAACTGTATCGAAAAATGGTAAATTTCCCTATCTTGAATGTCCAGAAAAGGTTAAGAAAATAATTGACAGTTGCTGCCACGATAAATGCAAAGACTGCGGAAAGACGAGGGTCTAAAAATAGCAACTCAACACAACTAATCAATACTGCTGTATCAATAAGCAACGAAACGAGACCAACTAGGCAAAATTTAAAAAATTCAAAGATGGTAGGAAATTTATAACAATGGAGATTAAATAAATGTTGAAGGTATTTTAAACCCACTTTTAAGTTAAGTTTACTCCTTCCCTTCTGGCGGGTGGTAAAGATAATAGGAACTTCCACTACACGCGGCCTGGATTTAACAATTATCTCTAGTGGGAGTTTCCAGCTTATGGGATTAAGATTCGTATCTTTGAGGATCGATTTTCTAATAGCCATAAACCCACCAGTTGGGTCAGTGGCAGTAGTTATACCTCTAGCAAGTAACCCTGCCACCTTGCTTATTGTTTTTCTAATAAAAGAGGAGTCCTGAAATCCACCTCCTTTAATATACCTGCTACCTAAAGTTACATCTGCTTTCTTTTCAATGATGGGCTTAAGCATATCTGGAATGGCCTCTACAGGATGGCTTAAATCGGCATCCATGACGACACATATTTCACCACGAGTCATCTGAAGACCCATTAAAATCGCTGTACCTAAACCTCTTTTATTCTTCCGAATATGGACTTTGACAGGATATTTATTTGAAAATTTTTTGGCAATTTCTGCTGTACCATCAGGAGAATTATC
This sequence comes from Syntrophobacter sp. DG_60, assembly GCA_001304365.1. The sequence goes on from LJNA01000010.1 coordinate 13,452, forward strand.
GTCTATTACAATAACTTCTGCACCGATTCTAGCTTTTTCGAGTATATTAAAAATTCTTGGTATAATTATAGGTAAGTTTTCTGCCTCGTTATATGTGGGTAAAATTATTGAAATTATTTCTTTAGACACTCGTTGATTAGATAACCGAATAGTAATTTTTATGCAAGTTTAAACTGAAATTTTTTAAAATATATTAAACTGTGTAGGCGGTGGATTATTCTTATATTACAAAAAAGCTAGATTTACTCATTATTTCACTTTTTACTGTTATTATTACCGTTTTCATTTATTTAAAAACAGGGCAGATTAATCTAAATAATACTTCTATCATTTTTTCTAGTGTTATTATTACGATGTTGCTTTAGTGTTAGCTTAATCTTTCAATTTTCTCATTATAATGTCATATCCGCTTTCCAGTTTCTTAAGCAAATTTGGGATGTCTTTAGGATCATGTTGTAAATCGGCATCCATAGTCACTATGTTTCTACCTTCAGCATTTTCTAACCCTGCTGCAATTGCCGCGCTTTGGCCATAGTTGGATAATAATTTAACCACCTTTATCCTTGTATCTTGTTTTGCCAATTGATGTAAAATTTTTGGAGAATTATCAACACTGCTATCGTCTACAAATACTATTTCATACTCCTTACCTATGGACTCTAAAAAAGGTTTTAACTCTTTATACAAGATTTTAAGATTTTCTTCCTTGTTATAAACAGGAATCACTATAGATAAATATTTTGGCATTTTTTTATAGTCTAAACAAAAATTCTTTTTCAAGAAATAATACTTATGACTGTTGACTTTGGCATTGAGCCGATGTATAAGGAGACTGTATGGGTGCCCTTTTCTGGGCTTAATAGGGAAGCAGGTGAAAGGCCTGCGTGGTCCCGCCGCTGTAACCGGGGACGAAACCTATAAAAAAGCCACTGGGTGCTTTTAGGTGCCTGGGAAGGCGTGGGGAGTAGGAAGAGCCGGGAGTCAGAAGACCTGCCCATACAATAGATAGCTTGCCGTTTGGCGAGGATTGGCCGGCAAGAGGGGTGTAGGGCAAAGAAAAAAGCTGGGTGCAGCCCTTAGGCCTTTTTGGTCTAAGGGCTTTTTTTATTTTTTCCTACCTCCTCCCGGTAAAAAAAAGATCTTTGGGGAGGTAAGCCATGAGGCCAAAATTCATGTTATGCTTAACCTTTTACCTGTCTTTTTTTATTTCCTCTGTTTTTGCCCAACAAGAACCCATAAAGCTTAAGGAAGTTATCGTTACTGCCAGTCGCATTGAAGAACCTTCTGAAGAAGTAGCTAGCGCAGCCACAATAATTACGGCTGAGGAGTTAAAAGAAAAAGGTATTACCACAGTTATGGATGCCTTAAGGGAGGTACCTGGGGTGCAGATAGTTCAATCAGGTGCCTTTGGTGGGCCAACCTCTATCTTTGTTAGAGGTGGAAATTATGGACAGGCTATAGTGATGATTGACGGTGTTCCTGTTCATGATGCTATGGGTGTTAATAGAGGAGATTTTGGTGCCTTTTTGCCTCATATTTCTGTAGAGCAAATTGATCGCATTGAGATTGTGAGAGGGCCACAAAGTGTACTTTACGGCTCAAGTGCCATGACAGGGGTGATAAATATCATTACCAAAAAGGGGTTAGGCAAGCCGAGTATAAGGGTGTTTGGTGAAGGAGGTAATTATAGTAGTTTCAGAGAAGGCGTAGAGCTTTCCGGTACTAGCGAAGGCTTAAATTATGCCCTTACCTTTTCCCGCCTGGATACAAACGGTATCTCTAAAGCCAGAGGTTACCCAGAAAGGGATAGTTATCGTTTAAATAGCCTTTCTTCAAGGGTTGAGGGGAAGATTACAGATAAGGTAACCATTGGAGCTGCTATTACTTACAATGATGCCCATACAGGGCTTGATTATTATTTTGATCCCAATACGTACACTCTTACTACTGATGCCCCAGGTTATAAGCAAAAAAGTGATTTATTTTCTGCAAATACCTATTATAGCCACCAAGTTTTCCCCTTTTGGAAGCAAAAACTTTTATTTTCTTACACCAAGACAGATAGGGATTATGTAAAAGATAAAGTAGTTGAGGATTATTATGATGGAAAATTACGTTATGTAACTTGGCAACATCAATTTGACCTTAAACCTATTACCTTAGTAGCTGGCTTTGATTATCAGCAGGAGATTGGCCATTCAAGGGAGTTTACTGAGAGAAGACAAGATGAAAAGGCATGGTTCTGGGAAGCTGTATTTCAAAGGCAGAATGTCTATTTTTCTGCTGGCATCAGATATAATCGGCATCAGACTGCAGGTGATAAGGTTACTTATCGCATTTCTTCTGCTTACAACCTTCCCACAAATACCAAGCTTCATGGAAGCTTTGGTACAGCCTTTAGGGCACCAGCTATTTTTCAACTTTTTGACCCTACCTATGGTAATATAAGTTTAAAACCAGAAAAGAGCCAAGGCTATGATTTTGGGATTACTCAGTCTTTCCTTGATAAAAAGGTAGAGGCAGATGTAACTTATTTTTTTAATTGGTTTAAAAATCTGATTGTCTTTTACTATCCAGAAGAGGAGTGGTGGCTTGGTAAATATCAAAATATAGCTACTGCCCACACAGAGGGGGTTGAATTTGCCTTAAATATAATGCCTGTTTCTTGGCTCAAATTTTCAATTAATTATACCTGGCTTGATGCAGTTGATACTACTAATAATGCCTGGCTTCCCAGAAGGCCAAAACATAAGGGGAGTGGTACCTTGGTCTTTCTCTGGAAAGATAAGGCCGATTTTAGCTTAACCGGCACTTATTTTGGAAAGAGATTTGACAGCGAAAAAAATCAAAACCCTTTAAGTGGCTATTTTGTTGTAAATCTTGCAGCAAAGTATTATGCCACTTCTTATTTGACATTGAATCTCCGTTTCCAAAACCTCTTTGACCGAGAATATGAAGAGGTAAAAGGCTATAGCGGACTTCCCTTTATGTCCTTTTTAGGGGCAGAGGTTAAATGGTAAAAGACAGAATTTTTGAATTAAAAGAGAGGTTGATTGAGGCAGTAAAGAAAAATCCTTCTGAGGGGTTGCTTTTTTCTGGGGGTTTGGATTCTGCTATCCTAGCCGCTATTGCCTCTCAAACAAAGGCAATTACTGTAAGCCTTGAGTCGTATGGAGAGGATATAAAGTATGCACATTTATGTACAAAGGAATTTAATCTTAAACATTATCATAAAAGAATAACCACCACTGAGGCTGTAGATGCCATTCCTGAAGTAATAAAAATCCTTAAAAGTTTTGATCCCGCTATACCCAATGATATGGTTGTTTATTTTGGTTTAAAATTTGCTGAAGAAATGGGCATTAAGAAGATAATGACAGGCGATGGAAGTGATGAACTTTTTGCTGGTTATAGCTTTATGAAAGACATAAATAATCTAAGCAATTACATTGAACACATCTCTCATTCTATGCAATTTAGTTCTAACAAAATAGGCATATTCTTTGGAATAGAGATAATTCAACCTTATCTTGATAAGGAATTTATAGAATTTTCATTAAGTATACCTCCAGAAATTAAGATAAAAAGGAAAAAAGGAAAGATATGGGGTAAATGGATTTTACGTAAGGCCTTTGAAGGTGTCTTACCAAGAGGGATTATCTGGCAAGATAAAAGGCCATTAGAATACGGTTCGGGCATGACTAAGCTAAGAGAGATTATTAGCTTAAGAATTTCTGATAAGAAATTTGAGGAAAAGAAAAGGTCTTACCCAATAAAATTTATTAATAAAGAGCATCTTTATTACTATGAAATCTATAGGAATATAGTAGGAGAGATTCCTAAACCCAAGCTTGGCCAAAAGGCCTGCCCAGCATGTGGAGCAGGCATGGATACTAACGCATTTCATTGCAAGGTCTGTGGTAATGTCCAAAAGTGGAAAGGATAAATGAAGGCATTTATTTCTTGGAGTGGGGGAAAGGAAAGTTGTCTTTCTTGCTATGAGATAATGCAAAGTAAAAATATAGAGGTTTCCTATTTATTAAATATGATTTCAGAGAATGGCAGGCGCTCTCGCTCCCATGGAATTAGGGTAGCCCTTTTAAAGGCACAGTCAGAGGCCATGGGCATTCCTATATTGCAGATAAGGTCATCTTGGGAAGATTATGAAAAGGGATTTAAAAGGGCCATCTTAGAGTTAAAGGAGAAAGGTATTGAGGCAGGTATATTTGGAGATATTGACTTAGAAGAACATAGAGCCTGGGCAGAAAGGGTGTGTAAAGAGACAAGTGTTAAGGCTATCTTACCTTTATGGGGTAGAGAAAGGGAGGAAATTCTTAAAGAGTTCATCAATCTGGGTTTTGAGGCCATTGTAGTGGCTACCTCGTTTGATGAAAAATGGTTGGGAAGGAAAATAGATGAGAAATTTTTGCAAGAACTTAAGATTTTAGAAGAAATTGACCTTTGTGGTGAAAATGGCGAGTACCATACATTTGTTACGGATGGGCCTATCTTTAAAAAGAGGATAAAGATCTCAAAGACCAAAGTGCTTAAAAGAGGGAAGTATTGTTTTTTAGATATCTCACAATACACC
>LJNA01000102.1 GCA_001304365.1 Syntrophobacter sp. DG_60
TAAAGGATTATATATAGAAAGGATTTTGATATAGCATTTTCTCAAAACAACTCCTATTCATTATAAAAGAACCATTCTAGCTTGAATTTTTTTGTTCTGCTGAATTGTCTATTTTAAGGCCTCTTTCTGCTTAAAGAATAAGCTTGTCAAATAGAGGAAAAACTGTATAATTCCTATTAGTTTTGTCTAAGCTAGGTAAGGAGACCACAAAATGGCAGTGATTATAAAAAAGATAAAACTTAAGGGATCCAAAGGTGAGATTGAAAGAGAGGCTATATTCGACTCCGGCTCTACCTATTCCTGTATTCGTCCTGACCTTGCAGAAAGTTTGGAAATAGTTATACCTTTGCCTGAACCTATGGAATTTAGTACTGCTGGGGAAGATAGGAAGGTAACTGCAAAGGGGGCAGTAAGGCTAAATTTTTACATTGAGAATTACCGCTTCTCTGATGAGTTTATGATGATAGAGGGATTAAGCAATGGAGTGATTATCGGGGCAAAAACCCTTCAAGCATGGCGACTCAAGCTTGATTTTGAAAAGGATGAAATCATCATTGACCCAAAAGTAACCAAGCTTTGGTTGTTATAATTGATTACCCATGGCCTTTAAGGACATCCTAGGACAAGAAAGGGTATTAAGCTGGCTAAAGGCAGCCATTTCACAAAATAGGTTGGCCAATAGCTATCTATTTGTAGGCCCAGAGGGTGTGGGGAAGGCCACTGTTGCTATTAACCTGGCAAAGGTATTAAATTGCCTTTCCCAAAGGGAAGGGGATGCCTGTGAGGTGTGCGCTTCTTGTAAGAAGATTAATAAAGGCATCCACCCTGATATATTGTTTATTAAGCCAGAAGGGCAGGTAATTAAGATTGAACAGATTAGAAATATCCAACGTAGTCTTTCTTTCAAACCACTGGCAACAAAAAGGCGGGTTATTATCATTGATAAGGCTGAGGCTATGCCTGCACCTTCAGCAAATGCATTTTTAAAGACCTTAGAAGAGCCCCCTTTAGATGCTATATTTATCCTGATTGCCCAAGATAAACATAGGCTTTTACCCACCATTGCATCACGCTGTCAAGTTGTTCCTTTCTCTCCCTTACGGTCTTCCGTCATAGAGAATTTTTTAAAAAACCAAGGTTATAACCCAGCCAGGGCCCAAATCCTTGCACAACTTTCCAGTGGAAGTTTAAGATATGCAGTAAAGCTTGGCCAGAGGGAACTCCCTATAAATTTATTTAAGATGTGGTTAGAAAAAAAGATTTCTATTCCTGAAATACTAGAGACGGCTCACACACTGGCTGATAAAGATATCGGTGAATTATTTAACCTCTTAGAAATATATCAAAGCCTATGGCGTGACCTACTGCTGTTTAAAATTGGTTGTAAGCGGTTTATAATTAATAAATTAAAAGATTTAGAAACAGCGGTCTCTAACTGGGGCATACAAGAGATATTAGATATCATGGAAGGCGTGGAACAGGCAAAGCAGAGGCTAAAACAGAATGTGCAAAAAAGATTAATTTTAGAAGAATTGGGATTTAGTCTTATAGAGGAAGAGAAATGAAAAAAATTGGTGTAATATTTCGGGGTAATGAATATATTTCTGAATTTGACCTAGGCGATTTATCTGTAGAAGAAGAGGATTATATAATTGTTGAAACAGAAAATGGGCCTTCCCTAGGGAAAGTGATAGTTCCGCCTATAGAAATTGAATCATCAGCCCATCTACTCCCTGTCCTACGTATAGCCACACCAGAAGACATAATGAAGGATGAGGAGAATGCCCGTTTGGAAAAGGAGGCCTTTAAGTTTTGCTTAGAGCATATAGCCATCCATAAGCTGGAAATGAAACTCCTTAGAGTGGAATGCCTATTTGATCAAAGCAAACTTATCTTTTACTACACAGCCGAGGGACGCATAGATTTCCGTGATTTACTGAAAGATTTGGTAAAGCAGTTTCATGTTAGGATTGAACTGCGCCAAATAGGTGTAAGGGATGAAACGCAGATGTTAGGTGGATTAGGCCCATGTGGGAGAGAACTCTGTTGCACCACCTTTTTAAAAACATTTGTTTCTGTATCCATAAAAATGGCTAAGGAGCAGTGCTTTTCACTTAATCCTGAAAAGATCTCAGGTCTGTGTGGCAGGCTTAAATGTTGCTTGGCCTATGAATATCCAGAATATCAAACATTTAAAGAAGGATTGCCTCCCATTGGCCAAGTTATTAAAATTGATGGAACAGAAGGTAAGGTTATAAGGTATAATCTTCCAAGACAGTCTGTCATTCTTGAAACATTGGACAACCAAGAAATAGAAATAAAGGCAGAGAAACTAAAAGATTTGTTGCAGAACTCCACTTAATGTATTCTTCGGTCTATAATGTTCTTGTTTGGACAGGTCTTTCATGTGGTTTTCCATTGGCCTTATTCAAACCAAAGATAAAGCACTATTTTAAGTATCGCCTAGGAAGCACTTTAGATAAAGCATGTCCTAGAACACTAGGGAGTAAACCGGTATGGATTCAGGCCCTTTCTGTGGGTGAGGTATTGTCTGTGTTGCCTTTGATAACATTATTAAAAACGCATAATTTATCTATATTTTTTACTGCCTCTACCCTTACTGGCCATACTATTGCCTCTCAGAAATTAAAACATATGGTAAAAGGTATTGGCTATTTTCCTTTAGATCTAGCACCTATAATTAATAGATATCTATATCGTATCAAGCCACATGTTGTAGTATTAGTAGAAACAGATATTTGGCCAAATTTTTTACACTGTATAAAACGGTATAGCATACCCTGTTTGCTTATCAATGCACGCATTTCACATAAATCATATAAACGTTATCGGCTAATTAGGCCCTTTTTTAAAAAGATCATAAACTTATTTGATTTTATTGGCACACAGAGGGCAGAAGATGCAGAAAGGCTAAAGTCTTTAGGCGCATCTTCTTCTAAGTTAAAGGTGATGGGGAATATGAAGTTTGATTGTCTTATACCTAAATTTAAAAAAGGAGAGCAAATGGCCTTACATAAGCAATTGGGCTTTTCCTCAGGACAAAAGATCTGGGTAGCAGGTAGTACACATAAAGGGGAAGATGAAATCATTTTCAGTGTACTTAAACATCTATTAAAGGCACATCCTGAAATTTGTTTAATCATTGCTCCTCGTCACCCAGAAAGGTTTGATGAAGTAGAAAAATTGACTAGAAAATGGGATTTTAAATTAAAGAGACGTACTAAACCAAATAAAAATGGCACCTGTGAAGTAATTATTCTGGATACAATAGGGGAGCTAGCTACCATATATGGCCTGGCAGATTTTGTATTTATAGGTGGTAGCCTCATTCCTATAGGAGGGCACAACCCACTGGAAGCTGCAAGCTGGGGGAGGCCTATAGCATTTGGGCCATATATGTTTAATTTCAGTGAGATAAAGAAGCTTATGCTAGAAAATGAGGCAGCCATATCTGTCAATAATGAAAATGAGTTGACTAAGGTTATGGAAGATTGGCTAAACTTCCCAGAGGAGGCAAAAGCTATTGGAAACAGGGCACTGGGTTTGGTAAAGGCCCATCAAGGTGCCACTGATAGATACTTTAAGTTGATTAAAAAATATCTGTAGTTTGGTTTACACGGCTTCTTGAGTTTACACGGTTTATTGGGTTTAAACACAATGAACACAAGAAACCCAATTTAACTTACATATACTAGCCCTTAAACACCATAAATAGTCCAATGCCAATGAACAACAGCCCTACCCCGGTATTAACATAGCGATAAGGGAGAAGCTTACCTATCATTCCACCCAAGTAGGCCCCTATAAAGGAGGTGATAATTAAGGCAAAAGAGGCCCCCAGGAATACAGCAAATTTTTGTTTACAGGATGCTGCATAGGCAAATGTGGCTAACTGGGTCTTATCCCCCATTTCGGCCAAAAAGATAAGGCCAAAAACAGTAAGTATTGTCTTCAACATTTTTCTTTCTCCTAAAATCAATTTGACAAAGCATGATAGTAATTATCCCAGATTATGTAAATAGCAACGCCGTTTACACTGGGGCTTTGCCCCAGACCCCGTTTGCCAAAAATGGAATTTATTTTTAAAATAAGGAATAACTTCATCTTTTGATGTAATCCCAAATCATTACATAATTTGGGATTATAAATGTTTGGTGTTATGATTGGAATATCTACAGTATGGCGATCTAAGTTGATTGAAGATAGTAAAGAGCTATTAGAGGCATTGGCTCCACTACCTTTTTCTGCCCTGGAGCTTGATTATCGTATCTCTGAAAGTGTCTTTAAAGATATAAAACAATACCTTAAGAAAGATTGGCAGGTCTTAAGTATTCATAACTATTTTCCCCGGCCTGATAGCATTCCTTTGGCCAAGGCCTCAGCCGATATGTTTTTGCTCTCTAACCCAGATAAAGAGGAAAGGCTTTTGGCTATAAAGGCTACCATTAGGAGCATAGAAATTGCTAATGATTTAGAAGCTTACGCTGTGGTTATCCATTTAGGTCGGGTAGAAATGGAAAATGAATTTTCTAAATGGAAAGAACTTTATATTTCTGGCCAACTTGAAAAGGAAAAAGGTTTTGTTGATGCAAAGCTAAAGGAACGTAAAGAAAAGGTTCAAAAATATGTAGATGCTGCCCTTTTAAGCTTGGATAAATTGCTTCCTCGAGCAGAAAAATTAGGAATAAAACTGGGGATTGAAAACCGCTATTATTTCCATGAGATTCCAAATTATGAAGAAATGAAAGTCATTTTAGAGACATTTGCTGGTGCCTCTCTGGGCTATTGGCACGATGTGGGTCATGCTGAGGTCTTGGCCCGTTTGGGCATCTGTCCCCATGAAAAGTGGCTTTCAACCTATGGTGACTACTTATTAGGCACTCATATCCATGATGTAAAAGACTTAGATGATCATCTAGCCCCAGGTCAAGGAACGGTGAACTTTGATAAAATTATACCCTATTTGAAAAAGGCGTCAGTAAAAATCTTTGAAATCCACCCAAAGTCTACAGCCCAGCAGATAGAGGCTGGGTTCGATTATTTAAAAGAAAAGGGGTTGGAATAGGCCTTAAATAACTTGGCCCATTTTGTTCATGCTGAGGAAATTATAAAATTTGCCACAGATTTTCGCCGATACCCCTATTTAGCTCATAGCTGAGGGCTCATAGCTTTTCTTGTTTTTGCTATGAGTTATGACTATGAGCTACATAATCTGTGTTTATCTGTGCCATTCTGTGTAAATCTGTGGCTTAAATTAAGCTTTGTTCCCTTAATATTCTCTGTTTGATAAGCGGTTTAATCGTGCAAGCAGGTGAATTAACGATTTAACATTTGGGCTTCAATGGGGGACTATTTTCAGATGCATAATCTGGGAAAAGTCTCAACAAAGGCTTGCATGGTGGCCTATTAAGGTATAGACTGCCTTATTTTGAGAGGATGAATATATGGAAAGATTAAAGGTTGCTCAAAGAGACCTAAAGGTCGGTCTGATTGGCTGTGGGGCCATTGGGACAATAATTGCTAAGGCCATTGATAAGGATTTATCAAACAAATTTTCCTTAGTAACTGTATTTGACCTATTGCCTGAAAAGGCACAAATGCTTTGCAAAAATTTATTTCATCCCCCAAAAATTTCTGAAAATTTTGAAAATCTTTTGAATCAAACTGTAGATTTGGTAATTGAGGCAGCTTCCCAAAACGCAGTAAAGATGTACGGTGTTAAGGTCTTAGAAACTGGTAGAGATTTAATGGTAATGAGTGTAGGTGCCCT
>LJNA01000103.1 GCA_001304365.1 Syntrophobacter sp. DG_60
CAGTAAGTGTAGTCTTCCCATGGTCTATATGACCTATTGTGCCCACATTCACATGTGGTTTTTTCCGCTCAAATTTTGGTTTTGCCATTTAAAAAACCCTCAACTATAAGATATTTTACCAATTTCTACCAATTTTTACAAGATTATATTATACCCGATTATTCCAGCCTTTCCCCATATTCTATTTTCTGCCGACTTTTACCAAGTCCTATCTTTTATGTCAAGCTATGGATACCTAAAAAATGTCATTTTGGATAGGCGAAATATGAGATTTTTACAGGAAAGACAAAATATCAGAACAGCAAGTTGGAGTCCCATCCCCCCCTTATGTTATATGATGGCCACAGAATAATTTTTAATTTTCAGGCTGTCAAGGCCCTCTCAAAAATTTTTTTTTCATTTTACCCTTCATGCAATAGTTTCTAAATGTTAATGGCTTCGATACAGAACTATTTCTATTTGATTGCTTTACCCAATTTGACCCCAACCTTAAACTTAGCCACTTTCTTGGCAGGAATTTTAATAGGCTTTCCTGCCTGAGGATTTCTCCCTGTTCTAGCCTTCCTTTTCATTACAGAGAAGGTCCCAAGCCCAGCCAGAGTAACCTTATCCCCCTTCTTTTAGCTCTTTGTTACCGTGTTAATGACGCTGTTCAATACCTCCCCTGCCAATGTCTTGGAAATACCAACATCGCTAGCAACGGCATCGATTAACTCTCCCTTATTCATATAAGTCCTCCCCTCCTTTCTGCCCAAAACATCAGCAATTGGCTCTTTTTATACACAGAGTATTCCGAATGTCAATATTTTTCTGGTAGTTATTCTAGTAAAAAAAATAGAAGCCAGTGCTTTTTTAAAAAAAAGGGAAGCTAAAAATTCCAATTGAACTTCGTCTCTTATTATGCTAGATTTTAGAAGAAAGTAACAAGACAGGAGGTGTTAGTAATGCCAACATTTTTTATGTTTGGAAAATATTCATCGGAGGCTGTGAAGGAAATTAGTGCCGAACGCACAAGGAAAGTCATTAATCTTGTTGAGAAGCTCGGGGGTAAAGTAAACTCAATGTATGCCCTGCTAGGAGAGTACGATTTGGTTTTTATTGTGGATTTCCCCGGTACGCAGGAAGCAATGAAAGCCTCTGTCGGTTTGACGAAATTGACAGGTATTTCATTTTCTACATCCCCAGCAGTAACGGTAGAGCACTTCGACAAGATGATTGCTGAGATGTAACTTAGTCCGGTTGCGGCGGTTAAAATGGTAGAAAGTAAAATTTCCTGAAGTCACTTAATATATGTTTTACCAGATGGGCTTACTACAACCCTTTCTATGGCTTCTAATTGCCTAAAATATTAGCAATCTAAAGGATGGAGTAAATCTAAAAAATAGGTCTTTGGGGAGGCAATTGAAGGTTATTTAGTTGTACAATGTTGCATTTTTATGTGTATAGACTATAATTTTCCCCCAAGTAACCTGAAAAGGGGTATCTGACTCTTCTATGAAAGTAAACCGGTTTATCAATTTTATCAAAATAGATATTTGGAGAATCCGCTTAAGCGAGCTTTCACGCACAAGATCATTTCTGATTAACCAATTAAGGATCATTATCTTGTCGCTTCGGGGATTTAATGAAGATAAATGCCAGTTGAGGGCATTAGCCTTAACCTTTTATTCTTTGCTTTCTATTGTTCCTATGCTTGCGATGGCCTTTGGAATAGCTAAGGGGTTTGGTTTTGAAAGAGCCCTCAAAAATCAGCTCTTAGAAAAATTGCAGGGCCAAGAGGAAGTCGCTACACGAATCATTAACTTTGCCAATTCGCTCCTTGAAACTACAAAGGGAGGCGTGATAGCCGGTGCCGGTGTTGGTGTCTTATTTCTGACAGTTATAAAAGTGCTAGGAACTATTGAAAGTTCATTTAATGATATCTGGGGAATAAAAAAGCCAAGAAGTCTTGGAAGAAAATTTACCGATTATCTTTCTATAATGCTTATTTGTCCAGTTCTTTTTATTATGTCCAGCAGTCTTACCGTAGTTATAGCCAGTCAGATCAAGCTTATAATTCAAAAAATTACACTTTTGGGAACAATTAGCCCCATTATCTTTGCAATTTTAAAATTGTTGCCCTACTGCGTTATCTGGATACTATTTAGCTTTCTTTACATTTTTATGCCTAATACCAAAGTCAATTTTAAATCCGGCATTTTGGCTGGAGTAATTGCAGGAACAATTTATCAAGTTCTCCAGTGGGGGTATATTACCTTTCAGATTGGGGTAGCCAAATACAATGCCATCTATGGAAGCTTTGCAGCACTTCCCCTTTTTTTGGTATGGCTTCAATTAAGCTGGCTGGTAGTTCTTTTTGGAGCGGAAATTTCTTTTGCCCATCAGAATGTAGATACCTACGAATTCGAGCCAGACTGTTTGCGAGTGAGCCATTCCTTCAAAAAGCTGCTTAGTTTAAAGATAGTTCATCTACTAGTAAAGAATTTCTGCAAAGGAGAGAAGCCTTGGGCTGCTAGCCAAATTTCACACGCACTAGAAATTCCTATTCGTTTGGTGCACCAGATACTCTATGAGCTCGTTGATTCAGGGATTGTTTCAGAGACTAAGGGAGCAGAGAATAAAGACGTAGCTTATCAACCTGCGAGAGATATTAAGGCCCTTACCGTTAAAAATGTCATTGATACCTTGGAGCAGCGCGGAACTGATAATATACCCGTTGCCAAATCGAAGGAATTAGATAAACTCTCTGACTGTTTAAAGGCTTTCAGTGATGTAATTGAAAAATCGCCAGCAAATATCGCGTTAAAAAATATATAAATTTTGTAAAAATAGACTTGGCTTCCGGTTTTTTTCTTTCAACTTCCCTTAACCAAGCACCTTCCTTATGAGCCTAAAAAGACTCTCCACAGCTTCATATTGCCAAAATTAGACAGGGTTGAAGTCTAAAAACGATAGGATAAAAAAATCATCTAACAGCATGTCTATGGCTAAGTTGGGCAGGTAGAAGGGATTAAAACAAGACTAAAATATAGAAATACCTAGATAAAACAGTTCTCTAAGGTCTCTATGAGTCTCAAATTAAATGTCAATATTTTGTTTACAGCAAGGGTAGAGGCCTAGACATCGGCCTCGATGGCAAAAATGCTAGGCATAAAGCAACCAGCAATCTCAAGATGAGAAAACGGAGAAAGATGGAATGGGTTAATAATGAGGCAGCCAGTAGGGTTGGTAGCCTACTTTTTTGGTCAAAGTGGTAGCAAGATAGTTAGCAAAAGAAGAAGACGGCCATCAAAATATGGTCGGGGCGGCCGGATTTGAACCGACGACCCCCTGCTCCCAAGGCAGGTGCACTACCAGGCTGTGCCACGCCCCGTGTCTTTAAGATTAACATGATCTACTTTATTTTGCAATTTAAATCCTCTGCATTACTGACTTTGTGTAGGCCCTTAATATATCCTCACGTGTAAGTACACCTAATAGCTTTTCCTTATCATTTTTATCTACTACAGGAACCCTACCTATTTGCTTCTCTCCCATATGGATTATGACCTTATCTAAGGTTTGCTCTGAATAGGCAACAATCAGATTTTTTGTGGCAACATCTATTACCTTAAGTTTTTGCCATCCTTTTCTTCTTGTTATAGGCCTTATATCGTTTAATGTAATTATTCCACAAAGTTTGCCATCTCTTGTTACAGGAAAGCCATGATACCCTGTTTTAGTAAAAATATTAAATAGCTGTCTAACAGTCATAGAGGCAGAGATAGTTGGGAAATCCTTTGTCATGACCTCCTCCACCCTTATCTTCTTTAAGACTTCTTCCTCTACCCTTAAATCTACATCAATACCACGTCTTATTAGCTTTGTGGTATAAATATCCTCTTTTAAAAGGGCCCTAGACAAAAGAAAGCTCAGTGTAGTAGCAGTAATGACCGGAAGTGTAAGTGTATAGTCTCTTGTCATCTCAATTAGCATAACAATGGATGTAAGCGGTGCACTCCCTGTTCCAGCAAATACTGCACCCATTCCTACTAAGGCATAGGCACCAGAGTAGGCAATAATGTCAGGAAAGAAGTGGTGAAAAAATGCCCCATAAAATCCTCCAAGCATACCTCCTATAAAGAGTGAGGGAGCAAATACCCCACCGCTTCCCCCAGAACCAATGGTTATAGAAGTAGCAATTATCTTTAAAAAGACCAAGGATAGACATCCAAATATTGCAATTTTACCCATAAGTGCCTTATCTAGTGCACCTTGGGTAACAAATTCTCCACCCGGAAGGTAACTCCCACCATAGCCAATCCCAAATATATCATTAAAAAAATAACCAAGAGTCCCTAAAAGAAGCCCTCCAGTGACAGGTTTAAGGTATTCGGGAAATCTAAAGAGAGAAAACAAGTCTTCACAGCTATAAAGGAGCTTAATGAAGGCTACCGCTGTGAGGCCTGAAGCTATTCCCAATCCTATATAAAAGATTACTTCCCAATAGCTCTTCATCTCATAAAGGGGGACAGTAAAAGAGGGCTTTGTCCCCAAAAATGGACTGGCTACTAAATTTGCCGTGAGTGAAGCTATAAGAACAAATATAAAACCCCTGGTAAATGCACGCCTGGCCATTACTTCTAAGGCAAAAAATACTCCCCCTACTGGTGCATTAAAGGTAGCAGATATGGCCCCTGCAGTGCCACAAAGCACTAAGTTTTTTGTCCATTCCCCCGGTAGTTTAAACCACTGAGCCACCGCAGATGCCATGGAACTGCCAATTTGCACTATAGGGCCCTCTCTTCCCACCGAACCACCACTGCCTATACAAATAGAAGAGGCTAGAGACTTTATTATTGAAACCCTGGGCCTTATCTTTCCCCCTCTAAGCACCACTGCCTCCATTACCTCTGGAACTCCATGACCCTTTGCCTCTTTGGCAAAGAGATAAATGAGAAGTCCCACAATGAGCCCACCTATGGCTGGAAGCAATATGACATAATAATCTGAGAGGGCAGGCATTAAAATTTCTCCACCTTGCTTAAAAAATAGCCATTGAAATCCCCTTATCATCCATCGAAATATTACTGCACCAAGCCCAGCTATAGCCCCTACAATAATAGAGGTTGTCATGCCTAGGGTAAATTCTGAAGTGCGGATTCTCTTAAGAAGCACTGTGGTATTCATGTATTATACATATAACCTCATTATTTATTATAAATCAACCCTGTCAAAAATGAAATTCGGACATATCTACCTACTATGGTTAAATCGTTGATTTGTTGAATAGTAAAACTATCCATCATTAAGCACTTCCTTTTGAATTCAACGATTTGACGAATTAACTAATGGGCATTTCTTCCTTGGCATCTGTGCAAGACCCATAAAATTTGTTAAAATTAAAAAAATAGAGTCTATTAATGCTTGAAGAATTTTTTAATCCAGAGGCAGTTGCAATTGTAGGCGCCTCGACCCACGAGGGAAAGATAGGACATATTTTGGTAAAAAATATGCTGAAATATGGGTATAAAGGAAAGATTTTTCCTATAAACCCAAAGGCCAGTGAAATATTAGGGCTAAAGGCCTATGCTGGTTTAAAAACAGTGAATGAACCTATAGATTTAGCCATAATCGCTGTACACCCACCAGATGTCTTAGAAACCGTTAAACAATGCGGGGAAAGGAGCATAAAGTCAGCTGTTGTCATTTCTGCGGGCTTTAAAGAAGTATCTTCTGAAGG
>LJNA01000011.1 GCA_001304365.1 Syntrophobacter sp. DG_60
AGATATCCAGGCGTTTTTAAAAGAATTAACAGAAAGTGTTTCAAATCAAAAAAATATTACGGTACATTTAAATTCTCGTATTCATTCTGTAAATGGATCTATAGGAAACTTTTTGACTGAAGTTAAGAAAAATGGCCACATAGAGAAAATCTCTCACGGGGTAACTATACTTTCCACTGGAGCAGAGGAACTGCTGCCAAATGAATATCTTTATGGAAAAAATAAGAATGTTACGACACTCCTTGGTTTTGAAGAAAGTTTAGCAAAAGGGGATAAAAGGCTTAAAGAGATAGAAGAATTGGTAATGATACAATGTGTAGGCTCTAGAAACCCTGAGAGACCATATTGTAGCCGCATATGCTGTACTGGTGCCATTAAGTGTGCACTAAAATTTAGGAAAATAAACAAAAAGGCCAGAGTTTATATACTCTATCGTGATATGATGACCTATGGTCTAAACGAGATGTATTATTTAAGGGCTAGAGAGGAAAATATTCAATTTATCCGCTACAAAAAGGAATCTCCTCCGACTGTTAAGGAAAAAGGAAATGGGCTTGAAATCAATGTATTAGATACACTGCTTGGTTGGCAAGTAACACTTAATCCAGATTTATTAATCCTTAGCACTGCACTGATTCCTTCTAAAGAAAATGAGGAAATAAGTAAGCTTTATAAGGTCCCATTAACACCTGAAGGCTTTTTTCTAGAGGCCCACATGAAATTAAGGCCAGTAGATTCTCCAACTGATGGCATATTTATTTGCGGATTGGCCCATGGACCAAAAGATATAGATGAGGTAATTATCCAGGCAAAGGCAGCCGCCGCAAAGGCCTCTTCCATTCTTACAAAAAAGGAGCTCTTTTCTGAACCCCTTATTGTTACTGTAAAAGATGAGTTTTGTGATGGCTGTGCCTACTGTATTGATGTATGTCCATTTTCCACATTAAAATTGATTGAGTACCAGTGGAAAGACACTGTAAAAAAGACCGTTGAGGTAAATGAAACCCTATGTAAAGGCTGTGGAAGTTGCCAGGCAACTTGTCCAAAAAATGGTATTATAGTCAAAAACTTTAGCTTAGAGCATATATCAGCCATGATTGATGCAGCAATTGGAGCATAAATGAAGCCAGTTTCTAACAATTTTAAAAAGGAGGTGGAAGAAAGGAGCGGGCAGAAAATAAGGCTTTGCTATAGCTGCTTTAAGTGCAGTTTAGGCTGTCCCGTTATCTTTGCCATGGATTATTTCCCTCATCAAATTATTAAGATGATTCAATCTGGTTTTAAAGAAAAGGTGCTTAACAGTCATACAATTTGGGTATGTGCCTCCTGTGAAACCTGTGGGACACGCTGCCCAAGTAATATTGATGTAGCAAAGGTAATGGATACCTTGAGAGAAATGGCTATAGAGGAGAGAGTCCCTCTTGCAGAAAAGAAGGTGGCTCAATTCCACAGAAGCTTTTTGGATTCTGTAAAAAAACATGGTAGGCTTTTTGAGTTTGGAATGATGGGGGATTATAAAATTAAATCTAGAGATATCTCATTTAAAAAAGATATTTCCCTGGCAAGGGAAACCTATAAGAAAGGGAAATTAATGTTTAAACCTGATAACATAAAAGGTATTAAAGAAATAAAGGAAATGTTTAAGAAGGCAGGATTTTGAAAATATCTTACTATCCAGGTTGTACGCTTTTAAGTTCAGCAAAGGAATTTGATGAGTCAAGCAGGGCAGTTTTACATCATCTAGATATAGAGCCCTTAGAACTTCCAGACTGGAATTGTTGTGGGGCTACATCTGCGCATAATATAAGCTCTTACTTGGCTATAGCACTTAATGCTAGAAACTTAGCTATTGCTGAGAAGATGGGTCTAGATGTAGTGATACCTTGTGCTGCTTGTTTTAATAGACTTAAGGCAGCAGAAAAGGCATTAATTAAAAACGAATTTAAGGAATTTCCATTTGAAGGTAAGATAAAGGTCCACAATTTACTTTATTTTTTATATAATTCTTATTTCTTAGATCAGATTTCCAAAAAGAAAAAAATTTCTTTAAGCAATATAAAAGCAGTGGCCTATTATGGCTGCCTGGTTACTAGAAACCCTAAAATAACGGATATATCTGAATATGAGTATCCTAACAGTATGGATGAAATACTTAAAGCTGTAGGGGTAAATTGCATCCCTTGGGCATATAAGACAGATTGTTGTGGGGCGGCATTAACTGTTGCCAGGCCAGAGATTGTGTATAAACTTGTGGCACGTCTCTATGATGAGGCCATTCGTGCTGGAGCAGAGTGTATAGCAGTTGCCTGCCCACTCTGCCATGCAAACTTGGATATGAAACAACAGGAGATAAATAAAACCTATGGAAAAGACTATTATATTCCCATATTTTATTTTACTGAACTTTTAGGTCTTTCATTTGGGCTAAATGAAACTCGAGTTTGGTTGAGTAGACATTTTGTGGATCCCAGGCCATTTTTAAGAGAAAAAAGGCTATATTAAAAAAGGAGACATTATGAATTACGAACCCTTAATTATCGGATTTTTATGTAATTGGTGTGCCTATGCCGGGGCCGATCTTGCAGGGACATCAAGAATACAATATCCTCCAAACCTGCGTATCATCAGGGTTATGTGTACTGGCATGATACATCCAAACTTGGTCATACATGCGTTGACCAAAGGGGCAGACGGGGTGCTTATAGCAGGCTGACATCCAGGTGAATGCCATTACCTGGAAGGTAATCTAAGGGCAAAATCTAGGGCGGATGCTATTTATGTAATGATGGAAGACTTTGGCCTGGAGCCAGAGCGTTTTAGACTGGAATGGGTATCCGCATCTGAGGCACAGAAATTTGCTGAGGTAGTAACTGAGATGACAGAGGCCTTAAAGGCCCTGGGTCCAAGCCCATATAGTACGAGGGGATAAAAAATGGCCATTGATCTTTCTAAAATTTTTGAAGGAAAAAAATTTATGTGGGATGGAATGACTTATGAAACCGAGGAGCAGGCAAAGGAAGTTATGGAAAGGTATAAAAAGGATGGCTTTGAAGTAAGAACGGTCAAGGAGGGCGATCAATATTTAGTTTACTCAAGGCGGGAGGTTGCCCCAGAAAAAGAAGGGGTAGAAGGGTAAAAGAGATGGCAGCAATTTCACCTTAAAAAAGAAAGGAGGTCTAGCTATGGCACTAAAAATTTGGGAGGACTGGTTTAATGCCTGTTCTGGCTGTGAGATATCTATCCTAAATATCGGTGATCCCTTGGTTGATTTACTACCCAAACTGGAATTTGTTCACTGTACAGCACTTATGGATCACAAGTTCTTCGGCCAGACAGGAGAAGGAGATCCATCTGCCATGGATATACCAGAGGTAGATGTAGCAATCTTGTCGGGTGGTATTCGCAATGAGGAGATGAAACATGAGCTGGAAGAGGTAAGGAAGAAGGCCAAGTTCCTTATTGCCCTAGGTAGCTGTGCCTGTTATGGGGGTGTTCCAGCCATGGCAAACATGTGGACCAATGAGGAGGTCTTTGAAAAGTTATATCGTGGGTGTGTAAGTACCGAACCCTCACCCAACCCCAGTGATCCCAACATCCCCCCATGGACAGATCGCGTTTACGCACTGGATGAAATAGTAAAGGTAGATATCTATATTCCAGGCTGTCCACCTCATCCTGATTGGATTGCAGATGCTATAACTGCTCTAATCGAGGGCAAAACTGAGTGGAAGTTGCCAGAGAGGAGTGTGTGTGACACCTGTCCTTTAATCCGAGAAAAGAAGGCCCTTGCTAGTGGGGTCATTAAGCGGTCCACAGAGAACTTGACCTTTGATCCCAATGAACCGCTTGATAAGATGCGCTGCATCAATGAACAAGGATTTCTGTGCTTAGGCCCGGTAACCTTAGCGGGTTGTGCCGGAAAGACTGGTGTTCCTAGATGCATACAGGCACGCACCCCTTGCAGGGGATGCTTTGGGCCCATCAGAAAAGGAGCCATTCCTATGGTAGATATGATAGGTGCTATGAGCTCCATCGGTCTGGATGCCAAAACAGTGGTGGATCGCAGGGCCATAATGAACCGTTACATCGGTGGTCAAAATAGATTAAGGCCCCTGCCTGCACGACCAATAAAAAGGTAAAGGAGGTAAGAAAAGACATGGGAAAGACCATTAATATACAGCCAGTGACTAGGATTGAGGGGCACGCCAGGGTAGTTATACAGCTTGATGACTCTGGCAATGTATCAGATGCCAGGTTCCATGTGTCAACCTCAAGGGCCTTTGAGAAATTCTGTGAGGGAAGACCTGTTGAAGAGATGCCCCGCATTGTTTGCCACATCTGTGGGATTTGTCCCTGGGCTCATAGCTCAGCTTCAGCCAAGGCTACTGATGCGGTATTTGGAGTTACCCCACCGCCAGCAGCCATCAAATTGCGAAGGCTGATGCAGGCTATAGCTTATATTTCTGATAAGATACTCCATTTCTACTTCCTATCTGCCCCTGATTTTGTCATGGGGCCAGATGCCGATTATTCGGTGAGAAATGTAATGGGTATTGTTAATCAGGCTCCTGATATAGCCAAAAAGGTAGTCCATGCCCGTTGGCTTGGTGCCCATCTGATAGAAAGTTTTGCAGGAAGGGCCATTCATCCTACCTTTAATCTCCCTGGTGGTGTGAGTAAACCCATGACTGAGTCAGAAAGACAGGAGCTTTTAAAAGGGGCCCAGGAGCTGCTGGAATTTAGCAAATTCTCCATAGAATTTGCTAAAGAGAATGTGTTTGCCAAATACGAGGATGCCATAAAGAGCATAGGCGTTATCAATGTAGGGTACATAGGTACTGTAGCTGATGATGGCTCTCTTGATTTTTATGATGGAAAGATAAGACTCATGAAACCGGATGGAAGCTATGACGATTTTGCCTACCATGAATACACTGATCATATCGGTGAGAAGGTGATGCCCTGGTCCTATCCAAAATTTCCCTATGCTAAGAAATGGGGTAATTTCTCTATGGACCTGGATAACCCAGTGGGCATTTATAGAAGCAATTGCCTGGCCCGCATCAACGTGGCCGATAAGATGAAGACCCCACTGGCCCAAGCTGAATTAGAGGAATTCAGGAGTAAGTTTGGAAGACCCACTCACCTTACTCTGCTTTATCACTATGCTAGGCTGATTGAAATGCTACAGAATGCTGAAGAGGCAGTCCAATTGCTTGAAGATCCGGAGATTGCCAGTCCAGATATAAGGGCTAAGGTTGAGCCAAAGGCAGGTCGAGGAGTAGGATGTGTGGAGGCTCCCCGAGGAACCCTTATCCATGACTATGAGTGTGACGAAAATGGCTTGATCAACAATGTCAACCTTATTGTTGGTACTACCCACAACCAGGCAGCCATAAATATGTCGGTAAAGCAGGCCGCTTCTACCCTCATCAAGGATGGCAAATATGATCAAGGAATCTTAAACAAGGTAGAGATGGCCATACGCCCCTATGACCCATGACTTTCCTGTGCTGCTCACCGCCTGGATGGCGGCATAGCTCTTGAGTTAAGCATCTTAGATGCTGATGGAAACCTGATTGACAAGATGCAAAACTGTTAACCACTGTATGTTATTTTTTTGAGCCACAGAATTTGATTGGATTTTGTGGCTCAATCTTTTTCTGAGGTAAGAATTTGATATCACAGATACCCAATAGATCCAAAGTAGTCTTTGGATGTGGAAACATCCTGCTGGGGGATGATGGTTTTGGCCCAGCAGTGGTGGAATACCTTAAAGAAAACTATTCTTTCCCAGAAGATACTCTGCTTATGGATGTGGGGACCGGCATCCGAAATATCCTATTTGACCTTCTCTTAGCAGAGCAAAGGCCTAAAAGGATTATCATTGTGGATGCAGTGGACTATAAGGATAGAAAACCAGGAGAGGTCTTTGAAATCCCCATAGAAGGCATTCCGAAAACCAAAGTTCATGACTTTAGCTTGCATCAACAACCCTCCATAAATCTTCTCAAGGAACTTCAACATTACACTGATACAGAGGTAGTGGTTATTGCTGTGCAGGTGAAAGAAATTCCCAAAGACATGAAGATAGGTCTATCAAAAATCATGGAGGCTGCAATCCCTAAAGCATGTGAATATATTATGAGATGTCTCGCTCAACCCACCCGTTGAAGTGACATTTGGGCTATTTTAGATCTATTTTTTCAAATTGCCCTATATTGACACAAAACAGCTAAATGATACATTAAAGATATGAAAGGGCTTATTAGCTTTGAGGAAATAAAACAGAGGTATGAAAGAGGGGAAGACCCATTTGCCTTAACCTTGGAGAAGTGGATAAGGATTAAAGAATTCCTTGATAAAGAGATAAGCTATTCAGAGATTGTCCAACTGTTTGGGGCAACTACTCTGAAGGTTCCATTTTGTTTTGATTATGCCCCCAATTGCAACCTATGCCCTTTAGAAAAGATCTGTCAAGAGCCTTCCACCTATCATCAAATCTTAAAACTCCTCTACTATCTCTTGGCCACTGGGATGCCTTTAGAAAAGAAGTCGCTTATAGAATTGGTAGATAAACTAATTGAAGAGATAAAAGAGGCTCAAATGGCATGGAAAAAGAGGCTCTATTAAATAATTGTATCAAAGTAGTTGGGGCCTCCCAGCACAATTTAAAAGATATAAGCTTTAATCTACCCATAGGAAATATCACTGTAATCACAGGAGTTAGTGGTTCTGGAAAGTCCAGTCTGGCCTTTGATACATTATATGCAGAAGGACAAAGGAGATATATTGAAACTTTTTCCCCTTATGCACGCCAATTTATTGAGCGCATGGATAGGCCAAAAGTAGAGCGCATCGAAGGCATCCTACCGGCCATTGCCATTGATCAAAAAAATCCAGTGAAGACCTCTCGCTCCACTGTTGGTACTATGACTGAAATTACAGATTATGTAAAATTACTATTTTCTCAGATAGCAAGGCTTTATTGTGAAAGGTGCAATAGAGTTGTTACAGAGGACACCCCACAAAGTATATGGGAAAACATCAAAGATTATTCAGGAAAAAGAGCCATTTTAACTTTTCCTTATAAGGTAGAAAAACCAAATTTGGCAAGGCAAGCACTAATTCATCTGGGATTTGACCGGAGAGTAAAAGATGGAGAAATATCTTATTTAGAAGAGCTAGATTTAGAACCAGATCAAGAGATTTCTATTCTCATAGACAGATTTTTTATAAAAGAGGGCGAAAAAAAGCGCATCTTGGATTCCTTAGAGCAAGCATTTAAATTCGGAAAGGGTCATGTTGGAGTAATGATTGAAAATGGAGACCTAAAATTTACTGATAAGCTTCATTGCCCCTATTGTGATATTGCCTACAAACAAACTGTCCCAAATCTATTTTCCTTTAATAGCCCATTAGGGGCATGTGAGGTATGCCGTGGATTTGGGAAAATTATTGATATTGATCTAGATTTAGTAATTCCTGATAAAGGTAAGTCTTTGGCAGAAGGGGCCATTAAGCCCTGGAGGCAAGATACATATGAGTTTTCCGAGCTAATAGATTTTTGCCATAGATACAGAATACCTGTCGATATTCCATTTTCCAAACTAAGAGAAACACATAAAAAAATGATCATAGAGGGACATGAAGATTATTATGGGATTAGGAGATTTTTTAGATGGCTAGAGACTAAAAGCTATAAGATGCACGTAAGGGTGTTTCTTTCCCGCTATAGAGGCTATTTTATATGCCCTGAATGTAAAGGGACAAGATTTAAAAAAGGGGCCTTACTATACAAAATAAAAGGTAAAAATATTGCTGAAATATATGCACCTAGCATTTCTTCTATCTATAAATTTTTTGAGGAATTGGAAAAAGATGTAGAAGACAACATAGCTGCCAAGCTTATTGTTGATGAGATTAATAGGCGCTTAAGGTATTTAATAGATGTGGGTTTAGGCTATCTTAATTTAGATAGGCAATCCCGGACCCTTTCAGGTGGAGAAGTGGCCAGGGTAAGCCTTACAAGGGCACTAGGTGCCTCCTTGGTAAATACCCTTTATGTCTTAGATGAACCAAGCATTGGCCTTCACCCAAGAGATAGTCATCGTTTAGTAAATATCTTAAAAAGGCTATCCGGTGAGAATACAGTTGTAGTTGTAGAGCACGATCCAGAGATTATTAAAAACTGTGATTATATCTTAGACCTAGGGCCGGGGGCGGGTGAAGCTGGTGGGCAGATTATGTATTTTGGAAAAATAAAAGGCATTAAAAGTGCAACAAATTCATTAACTGCAGGCTACCTCACTGGTAGGCTATCTATCCCTGTTCCCAAAAAATATAGAATGCCTAATTCATGGTTATATATAAAGGGGGCAAAGGCGCACAATTTAAAGGGCATTGATATAAACATCCCACTGGGTGTGATGGCCTGTTTAACAGGAGTGTCTGGTTCTGGAAAAAGCACCCTTGCTGAAGAGATTATCTATAAGGGGATAAAAAAAGAAAAGGGGCAATTTATAGGCAGACCAGGTGAATATAAGTCTGTTAAGGGTCTAGAAAGAATAAAGGATGCTATATTTGTCAATCAAAGCGCAATTTCCGGGACCCCTAGGGCAAATCCAGCTACTTACCTAGGCTGTTTTGGCTTAATAAGGGAGATATTTTCCCACACAGAACAAGCAAAGGAGCACGGCTATACAGCAGGCACATTTTCCTTTAATTCCCCAGGTGGTCGGTGTGAGGCATGTAAAGGAGAGGGGTTTGAAAAGATAGAGATGCAGTTTCTATCTGATGTCTATTTAACCTGCCCTAAGTGCCAAGGAAAGAGATATAAACCAGAAATTTTGGAAGTAAAATATAGAGGAAAAAACATTGCGGATGTCTTACAGATGAGCTTTAGTGAAGCATTAAGTTTTTTCTCTAATATAGACAAGATCTGTCGATGTTTTCAACCCATTTTTGCTGTGGGCTTAGAGTATCTAAGATTAGGACAGCCAATCAATACCTTATCTAGTGGTGAGGCACAAAGGTTAAAGCTGGCAAAATATATGAGCATAAAGGATAAAGGCCCCTACCTTTTTATCTTTGATGAACCCACCATTGGCTTGCACTTTGCTGACATTCAAAGGCTCCTTGGTGCCTTTAATGAACTTATAGAAAAAGGGCACTCCGTGCTAGTCATTGAACACAATCTAGACGTTATTAAATCAGCAGACTGTATAATCGATTTAGGCCCAGAGGGTGGTGAAGCAGGAGGTGAGATCGTTGCCCAAGGCGCACCAAAGGAGATCGCTATGATAGATAATTCCCACACAGGAAGATATTTAAAGAGATACTTAATCAATGATTATTTATTATAGGGCATTTTTTACCCATTTAGGTAAATTTTGTTTATTTTCCAACAAAGATGGCATCTGTGGTCTGGTGTTTCCTGATCTTGCCTCAAAAGAATTGCTGCCCCTTTCTAAAGCACATTGTTTAAATCACTTCAGAAGGCACTTAGGCAAATTTTCATTAAAAGAGGCAAATCACTTAGACCCTATAATTGCTCAAATCAGGGCATATCTTAAAGGTGATCAAAGGTCTTTATCTACAACTCTAAATTTGATAGGTACACCTTTCCAAAAACGGGTTTGGCAGGCAATAAAGGACATCCCATATGGGGAAACTATTAGTTATAAAAAATTGGCCCAGGTGGTAAACTGCAAAGGATATCGTGCTGTAGCAAGGGCATGCAGTGCCAATCCCATACCACTTTTCATCCCATGTCATAGAGTGGTAGGAGAAAGGGAGGTTGGTGGTTTTTATCCCGGCACCAGTTGGAAGCTATTCTTACTTAAGTTAGAGAATATTTTAAATTTTGGACAAACTACCTTGACAAGATGAAAGTTAAAGATTATATAGGAAAAGTTTAAAAGTGGCTTAAACAAAGGAGGTGTAATTAACCGTTATGGGCTGAGAAAAACATTAAAGGGGGAGGCATGAAAACCATTACCAAATTCGGCCGACATTTAGTGGATCGTAAGAAAAAAAGTGTCGGCTCAATTTTTCATATCTCAAATAATTCTCAAAATTTATCACCTTTTTATCTAACCAAGTCTATAGCCATTTTCCAGGATTATATAAATAATATTCGTATTTTTCCTGGATTTCCATCTATAAGTCCCAGTCTTTAGGAAAAAAAGAGACTTAGCTTTTTAAAATATTTAGAATATTAAAAAGAGTGGGTATCTTATGTTAGCTAAGCCAAATATTTCTTTTACTGAAGCTAAGGCCCTTTCTAAGGGGATAGAAACCCCTTTCCTAGTGGTTTCTAAAAAGAAGATTGAGGAAAATTATACTAGGTTGAATTTAGCCTTAAAAAAAAGAGTGGGGCTTTTCTATGCAGTTAAGGCAAATCCTATTATTGAAATTATTGAAATTATCAAAAACATAGGGGGAGGATTTGAAGTCAGCTCCATAGAGGAGTTTCGTTTAGTGATGGACTTGAATATATCTTCAGATAAAATCTTTTATAGTACACCTGTAAAAAAGAAGAGTGAAATCTCATATTTTTGCAAGCAAGGTATTGATTTGTTTGTGTTTGATAATGAAGCAGAAATAGAAAAGATTGCTCAATGTGCACCAAAGAGCCAAGTCATGCTTCGCATTCAAACTAAGGGAAATAACAGTTTAATCAATCTCTCCTTTAAATTCGGGGCAGAGCCTAAAGATGCCCTATATCTTTTAGAAAGGGGCAAAGAGATGGGACTATATCCACGGGGCTTATGCTTCCATGTAGGCTCTCAATGTTTTTGCCCACAAAGCTATATTGATGCCATAAAATTATGTCATGAAATATTTAAAGTAGCAGACAGCCGGGGAATTCATTTAGATTTATTGAATATTGGGGGTGGTTTTCCCATAGGTTATCGAAAGCAAGTACCAGATATAGATATATTCTGCAAACCTATCAATGAGGCTTTGAAACATTATTTTTATAGTAATAATGTTGAAGTAGTTGCTGAGCCAGGCCGATTTATCTGCGCTGATGCCTTTACATTAGTAGCTAAGGTAATAGGTAAAAGCATCAGAAATAATAAGCCTTGGTATTATATGGATGATGGTTTATATGGAAGCTTTTCAGGGCGCGTATACGACAAAGGAGACTATCTTATCCTAACCGAGAAAGACGGGTATAAAACTCCATCTGTTTTGGCAGGGCCTACTTGTGATTCATTTGATGTCATTTATAAAGATTATGACCTGCCAAATTTGAATATAGATGATTTGATTCTAGTGCCGGGCATGGGCGCTTACACTATCGCCAGTGCCTCAACATTTAACGGTTTTAAAAGGGCTAAAATACTTGTTGTAGATTAAAAGGGACGTTTATGGGTAAAGAGCACATCCGAGAAAATTCTATGAAAAATCTGTGGAATGTCTGGTTTACCGAACTACACCGTCAGCAAGTGGGACTCTCTATAAAGGTAAAGCGCTGCATCTATAGTGGAGAAAGCCCTTATCAACGGATAGACGTATTAGACACCTATGAGTTTGGGCGGATGTTAGTATTATATGGCTCTATCATGCTTACAGAAAGGGATGAATTTATTTACCATGAGATGATCTCTCATGTACCTTTGTTTGTTCACCCTTCACCTGAAAAGGTACTTATTGTAGGTGGAGGAGATGGAGGCAGTCTAAGAGAAGTATTAAGACACAAAGGGGTTAAAGAGGTTCATTTAGTTGAGATCGACAAGATGGTCATAGAGGTTAGTAAAAGGCATTTTCCTGCTATTTCTATAGGCTTTGATGACCCTAGGGCCTGCGTTTTTATAGAAGATGGTTTAAATTTTTTGAAAAGGACAAAAAATCTCTATGACATCATTATAGTGGATTCACCAGATCCTATTGGTCCTGGGGAACGGCTTTTCCAAAAAGAGTTTCACCAATTGATTTATAAGGTCTTAAAAGAAGATGGGATCTTTGTGGGACAATCTGAGTCCCCTCTTTTCCATCAGCGTACTATAAGGCTAATGTATAAAAATTTAAGGGACATTTTCCCTTTAGTAGCTATGTATACGGCATACGTCCCTACATATCCCAGTGGCCTGTGGAGTTTTGCCTTCTGTTCAAAACGCTATCACCCAATAAATGACTTTGATAAAAACAGGGTAGAGGCCACAGATATATGTGCAAATTATTATAATCCTGGTGTACATCGAGCATCCTTTGCACTTCCCAATTTTGTAGAACAGTTGCTCAAGACTTAATTTTATAAAGATAAAAAAAGGGGGATAAAGTGAAACGGCCAGCATTGGGACAACAACTGATCTTAGATGGTTATGGTTGTAATTTAAAAAGATTAGTAGATCAAAACTTCATTTGGCACTTTTTGGATACCTGTCCAATGGAGATAGAAATGACTAAGGTTTCTATTCCTCATGTATTTGAAATGAAGACAAGAGGTTCAGAGAACTGGGGATATTCTGGTTTTGTACTATTGGCTGAAAGTCATATCTTTATACATACCTTCCCTAATAGAAGATCCCTTAATTTAGATATATTTTCTTGTAAGCCTTTTGATGAAAAAAGGGCTATTAAATACGCAGCTAATCTTTTTTCTATAAAGGAAAAGAGGGTCAGACAGCTTGATAGAGGCATTGAATTTCCGTTAGAGGAAGCTAAGAAAATAATAAGCACACATCGTGAGATTTATAAATCAATTACTCAAAATCCATAGGATATTGAGTAATTACTGGATTTGCCTTACTGACTCTAAGGCGATCCTGCTGCCTTATGACTTCTGATACAGGCACAACATTAAAATCCCTTTCTAGTTCTGGCATGGCCTTTGCTAACACCATGATGGTGGTGATATAAGGGTGACAAATGGCTACTGCAGTACCTTTATAGGTTGCCCTTCTCTTGAGGGTATCCAGGCGCTTTTTAATGCCTAGAACATCAAGGGTGGCATCCAAAAATACATCACGTCTAGTGGCAGGGATGCCTAATTGTAAGGCCATTTTATAAGCCACAGATTTAGGTGTAGTTAAGCTATCTACAAAAAAAAGGTCATTCTTTTCAATCTCTTTTAAGAGTGACATCATGTGGATTTTGTCTTGGGTAAACTTAGAACCCATATGGTTATTTACACCTTCAACATATGCCAAGGCATTCAAATCGGCATCAAGTTGTTTTAACAAGGCCAAAGGTGACATACTCAAAAGCAGCGCACCTGGGCCTGGATTGATTTTGGGATAACCTAGAGGCTCCATAGGTAAATGAAGCATTATTTCCTCATCATTATTTCTTAAGAGTTGTGTAATCTTTTTAGAATATGGCCCCCAAGGCAGGACAGAATAGGTAAGTGGTGCCTTTAAGGCAATTAGTTGTTGAACTGCCTCTAGATCATAACCTAAATCATCTACAATAATGGCAATATAGGGTTTATGTAAAGGTGGGAGAAAGATGGGCAGTCGGGCATCAAATACAAGGTAATGGGTAGTCAAGTTGTGCCACGATATATAAATACCGAGCCTATGCGTTTTTTGGCAAAATTTTATGCCTAGTCCGGGAAAATCATCAAGACATTCATTAAATGTTTGTTTAACCTTAGAAAAGGGTAAGGTAAAGGGTTTCTTAATCATTATTTTAGTAAAGGAATAAGTTTCCCCTTGAGATGTCCTTTCAAATATTGCTTGTTTAATGCGTCTTTCCTCGATGCCCAGGGAAGAAAGAGAAAAGAAGACTAAATCATCAATGCCTAAAATGGTCTCTTCTAAAGAGGACTGAGCATAATCTTCATAGATATGATGCCATCTGGCTTCCGGCTTTGCCTTTAACAAAAAAATTACTACCCCGCTGCAAATCAATAGCCACAGGAAAACAAAAGAGGCAATTTTGATTTTTAAGCTATTATTTATTTTTATCACATTAAATTTTAAATCCTAAGCACCGAATTCTAAACAAATCCAAATTTCAAATGTTCAAAATCCAAAACTGTCTGCCCTTGAAGACCAGACGGAAGGCCTTCAGCCCCAGAGGCTCTTCGGGCTTCCTGTCTTGGTCATTTGAATTTTGGTCATTCGAATTTGTTTAGGATTTCGGATTTGGGATTTAGTACTTTTCTCAGTTCCATCATTTATCAATCTCTACCAATCTCTTTCTATCTCCATTTGTTTGCTTTAATCAGGTTATTGTTGTTAGTAACTTAAATGTGTAAAGGCATCCCAGTTTTTTAAAACCTGTAAGGCTATATCTATCAGAAAATCAGTTTTCTCAGTTTCTTTCTCTGGGGTAGGCAATTCTTCTGCACCCTCTAAGTGCCTTTCCAAATCCTCTTCTCTAATCATGGGAATGGAAGGGTATTTTGCTTTACTAACATCCCGCTCAAAAACCAGATCTGGGTTGATGCCTTTAACCTGAATAGATCGCCCATTTGGTGTGTAATACCAAGCAGTAGTAAGCCTTAAGGCAGAACCGTCTTCTAATGGCATTATAGTCTGCACTGAACCCTTTCCAAAAGTGGGTCGGCCCACGATCAATGCCCGATGGCGATCTTGAAGTGCCCCTGCCACGATTTCTGCTGCACTGGCAGTGCCTTCGTTTACCAATACCACTAAAGGATAACGATGGGGGTGTTTATTTTTATGAGCAGTAAAGCGCATACCTTGGTCTTTAAGGCGCCCTTCTGTGTAAACAATAAGCCCATCTTCTAAGAACTCATCAGCTACCTTCACGGCCTCGTCCAAGAGTCCACCAGGGTTGTTACGCATGTCCAAGATAATACCCTTTAATGGATGCTCCTTTTCTAATGTTTTTAATGTCTTTTCCAATTCCTCTGAGGTATCTTCCTGGAAGCTAGCCAATCGAATATAACCATATTGATGCTCCAAAGGCTTGACCTTCACACTTTTAATGGAAATGATACTTCGGATAATCTCGAATTCCTTTGGTTCGGTAAGGCCTTCCCGAAAGATCGTTAAAATGACTTTAGTGCCTTCGGGTCCACGGATAAGCTTGACTGCTTCGGTCAAACCCATGTCTTTTGTGGGTTTATTATTAATCTTTATAATCTTATCCCCTGGCTTAAGACCCGCCTTATAGGCTGGTGTATCTTCGATAGGAGAAACTACAGTAAGCCAACCATCTTTAACAGTGATCTCAATGCCTACACCCCCGAATTCACCCTTTGTCTCAATCTGTAACTCCTTAAATTCATCTGGAGTGAGAAAAGAAGAATGAGGGTCCAAGGAATTAAGCATCCCTTTAATGGCTCCATAAACTAGTTCTTTAGAAGAAGGTGGTTTTACATAGCTTTTTTGTATAATATCTAAGACCTCAGTGAATGTCTTAAGTTCATCATAGGCGTTCTGCTTATCTGCCCATCCTTGACCGCATGCCAATACCAAAATAAAAAAAATGGAAACAATTTTTCTTAAATTCATCTCTCTTTCTCTCCTTTTTTTATTTGATCTTATCTGATTTTAACCATGTAAATGGGTTTATGGGCTTATCGTGACACCTTAATTCAAAATATAAAGATCCTATATCACCCACGGTTCCCAATGCTTCACCTTTCTTCACCCACTCACCTGCACTTTTATACAAAGAAATGGCATGGGCGTAAAGGGTATAATAACCACCGCCGTGGTCTAAAATAATTAAATTCCCATAGCCTTTAAGCCAATCGGCATAAATGACCTTACCTTTGGCCACTGCCTTAAAGGACTCACCATAGGGAGCCCTGATCTCAATGCCACTATTAAATAAATAGGTAGAGGCATCCTTATCCCAATAACGCCCAAAGGGCACAATAATTTTACCCCCTATAGGCCAATCCAATTTCCCCTTGATTATTTTTGGCCTAGAGGTTACGCTTTTAGCCTTTAGTCTTTTTATAAGCTGCTCTAACTGTGAAGCTGAGGTCTTAAGCCGCCTAACGGTCCTCAAATACGTTGCTTTATCCCTTTTTATCTGCTGAAGCATTCTCTGTTCTTTTCTTCTTTCAATAGAAATTTTATATTGTAAGGCAGCAATCTTTTTCTGTAAATTTTTAATTCTAATGATGTTTTTATCCCTCTCCTTTTGAACACTTGCCAACCTATCTAATGCTGTTTTATGAGTTTCTATAAGTTGGTAATCATAATTTGCAACCTGATGTAAAGAGCCAATGATTGGTGGGCAGATAGAATCTTTAAATATACAAACCCTATCCCATTGATAAATCATTAGCAGTTTAAGCCCAAGGTTTTGCTTGACCTCTTCCAGCTCAGTTCTAAGTTCTTTTCTCTTCATCTGTATTTTTTCGGCCTCTCTCTCAGCGATTTTTGAAGAGTGAGTAAGCCTATTTCTTTTTTTGGTCAGATTCCTTAACTTTATCTGTAATATTTGCAATTTTTTTAGAGTGGTTTTTTCCTCTTGCCTTTTTTTCTTAAGCTTTGTAGTGGTAAGAGAGATCTTTCTTTTAATCTTTTTCAGTTCTTTTTGTTTTGTATCAAGCCTCCCTTGTGCTGAGAGGTTAGTAGAGAGGAAAAATAGGCAAAGAAATAAAATACCTTGCTTCATATCAAAAGTTTTTTAAGGCAAAAAAGGTTGAAAGTAAAGTTAGCATAATGCCTGAGGCTAAAAAAACTAATGATTCTTTGGCTGAGAAAAAAAGGATATTTAAACAGAGGGGAAGATACTGGATCTTCCAGCTAAGGAAGGTACATACTGCCTTTAGGATACCTAAAGCAAGCAATGCCCCAAGGGCCCCATAACCTAGGCCTCTTATGTACAGAGAGTAATTAATAGAATCCTTATCAATATAATTGGCTAATCTTATAGTATTAGAAATAATAAAAATAATGGATAAAAACAAGATTAGGCCTATTGATAAAAAAAATAACTTGACAATACGGTACACATTAGAGAGGATGTAAAGCCATTTGGGATAGATTATATCCCTTGTTTCTGGCAAATGCTCAATATTTTTTATAAAAGTTTTTAAAAAACTTGGCCTTTGAAATATTGGTTTGATATGAACCTCTAAAGAAGGCAATAGGGGATTTTCATCTAGTTTGTCTAAGACAATTGCCTTCCCTCCCAATTGTTTCCTTAAATGAGATAAGGCCTGTTTTTTAGATATATAGTGTACATCTTCAATTTCAACCATCTTGCTTAGTGTCTTTTGATTTTCTAAGGCAGAGGTCTCATCCTTAAAAAATACAACAATGGGAAGTTGAGATTGCCATTTTTCCCCAAGTGTTTTTATATTAAGACCAATAAGAAAAAACAGACCTACAATTGTTAAAGAGAAGACCACAATGCTTAGGCAACTTAGGTCTACACTAAATTGCCTTTTAAACATGAAGGTTAAGCAATTGCCCGCAGGCGGTATGGTTTAAAGCTTAATAGCTTTTTAGCTGCCTTCACTATATCTTCGGGCATTAGGTGAAAATAGGCAAGCTGCCTATGCGTTTTATAGGTACAGGATAGGATTCAGCCAAAACCTCACAAACAGCACTCCCTAAGCCACCTAAAACAAGATGTTCTTCTGCTGTGAGAATGGCCCCTGTAATTTTTGAAGACTCAATGATTAATTCTTTATCAATGGGCTTGATGGTAGACATGTTTATTACCCTAGCCTCAATGCCAACTTTGGCCAATTCTTCGGCTGCCTCAAGTGCATAGTGTACCATAAGTCCTGTGGCAATGATGGTAATATCCTCACCCTCCCTAACAATGCTTCCCTTGCCTATTTGAAAATGATAATCTTCATTATAGAGAATAGGGAAGTTAATTCTTGAACTACGTACATAAACAGGTCCTTTGTAATGTGCTATGGCATAGATTACCTTTCTCATTTCTATTGCATCCGCAGGAACAATCACCACCATGTTTGGTAGGATGCGCATTAAGGCAATATCCTCCATTGATTGATGGGAGCCACCATCATCACCTACAGTAATACCTCCGTGGCTGGCTACTATTTTCACATTGAGGCCCACATAGGCTATGGATTGCCTAACCTGCTCCCAGGCCCTGCCTGTAGCAAAAATTGCAAAAGTGCTAGCAAAAGGAATTTTACCCGAGGCGGCTAGACCTGCGGCAGTGCCCATCATATCCTGCTCTGCTACCCCCAGATTAAAAAAGCGATGAGGTAATTCTTTAGCAAATAACCCTGTTTTTGTAGAACCAGAAAGATCTGCATCTAAGACCACAATATCCTCATCTTTTTTCCCTAGCTCTAGCAACGCACGCCCATAGGCTTCCCTTAAGCTTGCCTTCTCCATTTTCCCTCCTTTAGCCATCTAACTCTTTTAAGGCCTTTTCTAACTCTTCATCAGTTGGGGCTATCCCATGGTATTTGACCTTATTCTCAAAGAAGGACACACCCTTTCCTTTTATGGTTTGTGCAATAATTATAGTGGGTTTGCCTTTTATTTTTTCAGCCTCATCTAACACATCTAGGATTTGATTAAAATCATGGCCATCGGTCTCCAAAACATGCCAGCCAAATGCCTCCCACTTTTTGGGCAAAGGCTCAATGTTCATTACATCCCTCACCCAGCCATCTATTTGTAGTCTATTGTTATCTAAAATAGCACACAGATTATCGATTTTATAATGAGCAGCTGTCATAGCTGCTTCCCAAATCTGACCCTCTTGAACCTCACCGTCCCCTAAAACTACATAGACCCTAGAAGGTATGTTATCTAAGCGCAGGGCTAAGGATATGCCATTGGCCATAGAAAGCCCTTGCCCTAAAGAACCACTAGGCACTTCTATTCCAGGAGTAAATTTAGAATCTGGGTGTCCCTGAAGGCAACTGCCCAATTTTCTAAGCCCAGCTAATTCTTTTCTATCAAAATAACCACACTTAGACAACACTGCATACAGTGCTGGAGCTGCATGACCCTTGGAGAGGACAAATCTGTCCCTTTCTCTAAAGTGTGGATCGTTTGGAAGATGATGCATTTTAACAAAAAAGAGCGCTATCAAAATCTCTACTACAGAAAGCGAACCCCCTGTATGTCCTGAAGTAGCCCTATTGAGCATGATTAGAATGTCTTTCCTGATCTCCTTGGCTAGTGTCTTGAGCTTCTCGATATCTCTGTCTTCCATCTGCTTCTTGTCGGGGCTACCTTAGCACAAACTGATAATGGATGCAATACTTTTATTTCAACTTCACCCTTTTTTATTTAATAAAAAAAAAGAGCCGGGCAACCCGGCTAACTTAGTTAAGCCCCGTGCTTTCTGTCACCTGATCACCCAAGCTTCAGCCTTATTATCATATCACATCTATCATCCAAAACTCTATTAGTAGAGATACTTATTTTCATATAGGAAAAACTACTTATAAGG
Source organism: Syntrophobacter sp. DG_60 (assembly GCA_001304365.1). Next base: position 19,339 of record LJNA01000011.1, read on the forward strand.
TGGATGAGTCAGGCGCTCAAATTTCAAAAAATGGATTCCGTTATGCCTTTACCACCTTTTCATTCTTTTCTTTAAATACTCCTCGTGTATCAACAATGAGATTTGCGTGCTTCAAGATAAAATCATAATCATAATTTGAGTGATCAGTGCTTATGATTAAGCAATGGTATTTCTTTAGGTTTTTGGAAGTGAGAGGAATTGAATCCATCTTAAAGGTATAACGCCTTGTTTTTGGCAAGGATGGGACAAAAGGATCGTTGTAGTCCACCAAGGTCCCTCTTTTCATCAGAAGCTCTATGATCTTAAAGGCAGGAGACTCCCTTATATCATCTATATCCCTTTTATATGTTACCCCCAAAAGGAGTATTTTTGCTCCCTTCACTCTATTACCCTTTTCATTTAGAGCCTCTACTGTCTTTTCCACCACATAATAGGGCATATAAGTATTTATTTCCCCTGCCAACTCAATAAAGCGGGTATGAAAGTCAAATCGCCTTGCCCGCCAAGTAAGGTAAAAGGGATCTATAGGAATGCAGTGGCCGCCAAGACCAGGACCTGGATAAAATGCCTGAAAGCCGAATGGCTTGGTCTTGGCTGCTTCAATTACCTCCCAGATATCAATTCCCATTCTCTCACAAAGCATCTTCATCTCGTTTACAAGGGCGATGTTTACAGCACGGTATATGTTTTCAAGAAGTTTTGTCATCTCGGCCACCCTTGGGGAGGAAACAGGAACTATCTCTTTCACAACGGAACTATAAAGCGCCTTTCCTACTTCAAGGCAAAAAGGGGTTATACCGCCAATTACCTTTGGGATATTATCAAGAAAGTATTGCTTGTTTCCTGGATCCTCTCGCTCTGGGCTATAGACCAAGAAGAAATCCCTCCCTTCCTTAAGGCCAGAAGCCCGAAGGTGGGGTAAGACCTCTTCCTCTGTTGTTCCAGGAAAGCTTGTGCTTTCAACAGAAACAAGCTTCCCTATCTTTAAGTACCTTGCTACAGTTTTTGTAGTATCTATGAGAAAATGGAGGTCTGGCTCACGGTAGCGGTCAAGCGGGGTAGGAACACAGATAAGAATGGCATCTACCTCGGTTAGCCTTGAGAAATTAGCAGTAGCAAAAAATCTTTTTTTAATTACTGCCTCTTTTATCCTTGTTGTGGAAATATGACTTAAATAGGATTTACCTTCTCTTAATCTTTCTACTTTTCCCTTATCGATATCAAAACCCAGGGTCTTAAAACCTGCTTCAGCAAATTTAATAGCAAGAGGAAGCCCCACATAGCCTAGCCCAATTACTCCTATTTGGGCTTTGTGCTCTTTTATTCTCTTTATCAGTTGCCCTTTCACCTAGATATAACCTTTTTTGATTGCATAAAAGTTAACATAGAGACAAATAGGCGTCAATATATGGATATTATCAACGTTAGAGAGAATTTCTAAGGAATGGGGTGGGTGAGGGGATTTGAACCCCCGACGCCTGGGGCCACAGCCCAGTGCTCTAACCCCTGAGCTACACCCACCACTTAATATTTGTTATCATGTTTTTTAAAAAAAATCAATGCCAGGACTGGTTTGAGAGCTCTGAAAAGGAGCTCTCAGTGAACAAATGCAAGAAGTTCTGAGCTCATTATATAAAGGGGCTAAGCCCCTTTGGAACCCCCAAATAAGGAATTTTTTTCCTTTATTTTGGTAAACTTGAGGGGCTTACTCATCAATGTGAAAGGAGGCTTCGCAAACATCTGCCCGCTATTCTGTCATAGGATAGAAACTTTTTTCAAAAGTCTCGTTTTGTTACTTGACAAGGAATATAGTATGTGTTAATAGCAACTGTGGCCAGAGGTCATGTATATCTTTTTTATTTTCAGGAGGGTTTGAATGAAGTTTAAAGGAGTAGTGAAGTGGTTTAATGACAGTAAGGGCTATGGTTTTATCCAACGCGAGAACG
>LJNA01000104.1 GCA_001304365.1 Syntrophobacter sp. DG_60
TCTTTGCTTAAATAGTAAATATGCAGTAGAATGTTTTGAGGGGTTATGGTAGGTATGATTAAAAAGTTGCTTCATGTAATTTATTAAGCCTAGGGAAAGTCAATGTTACTAAAAAACAAAATCTTAATTGGATTGATCGCCTTTGCTATATTTGATATTGCTATTCCTATTCCCATTACGGCTCTTTTCCTTTTGTATATATTATCTTCCAAACCTTCCTGGTTCCCGCAGTGGGTGAAGGAAGTCTACAAATAGTAAGAGGGACGAAATAGATATGTAACATTACATCTATGCTTAGTCTATCAAATTAAAGTGCCATCCATCTCAAACTAAGGTTTTTGGAACCCCAAAATCAGGGATTTCCCGATTGTGTCCTTATTCAATTTGATTATAATTAGCTAAATTAAAGGAGGTAATCATAGATAAAATCTAAAGTTTTTTCCTGTTTGGCTATTATAGTCTTTTTATCTACTATAGCCCTTGCAGCAGATACGAGTCCTTGGACAGACGTTTGTCCTAACTCGGATGTTCCTTATTGCAAAAACGGTGGTAAAACTGCATACAATGCCTTTGGCCCCAAAGTCCTAAGAGATGTTAAACTTGGCAAAATCATTTGAGTAACGTGGAGGTCAAAGGGAAGTGTGATTGGCTATTCAAAACCAATTCCAGAGGCTGGCCTGCCGGGGGAGACTCGTCTATCACCCAGGGATGCTTACTATTATATTATTGATGATGGGATGGTTGATGCCCAAGGACGAAAGCCGCCGACATTGGTGAAGAAATGGAGGTGTCTTTTGTTCTTGGATACCCTTCAAGTGAATTATGGGAAGTTTTAAAAGATGATATTGTTGCACAAGGGGACGGTTGTGTCCTTCTTGCCAGAAGGAATATTTTAAAAAAGCACTTCATTAACTTAAACTAATTCCCTAAAAAGTTTCAGATAATCCCTCAAAAGTCTTGGCATCAAAAATTTCTTTCTAACGGTATTCCGAGCAGCTCTTCCTAATTTCTCTTTTAATGGAAGATTCTCAATAACTTGGATAATCCTTTCGGCAGCTTCTTCAGGAGTGGAAACCAAAAACCCGTTTTTACCATCTTGAACTTGGGTTTTTATTCCCCCAACATTACCACCAATCACTATCTTTCCCTTCCACATAGCTTCAGCCACTGAAAGGCCAAAGCCTTCTTTGATCGATTTTTGCAAAACCAAATTGGAGGCGACTTGACAAGCATTAACAAATCTATCTACTCTTAAGCTTCTCAACTGGTCAGGATTAGAAAAAAGAAAAATATCTGGGTCTCTGTTACTCTCTTTTTTCACTTCTTTGAATACCTTTATTGCTTCGGGATCATCTAAAGCTAAAAACAAGCCTACTAATGCCAGCTGTAAATCAGGAATTTTCTTTTTTGCTAATCTATAAGCTTTAATCAATCCCATTGGGTCTTTCCAGGGGTCAAAACGAGAAACTTGGGAAATTAAAGGTTTACCAGAATTAATCCCAAAACTTTTTAAAATCGTTTTAGCTTGAAAAGTAGATAAAGCCCTGTTTTTCTCTATCAAAGGGTCAATAGCTGGAGGAAAAATTACTATTTTTTCTCTAGGAATCTCTGAGTGGACAAATTCTTTCGCACTAAAAATAATTTTTCTATATTGCAACAGAAATCCTTTAATAAAATTCCAGGCCTCAAGATTTGGATTAGAGGTATCTATATGAATTCGAGAGACTGAAGGACTAAAATCTAAATCAGGTAAATAATGAATAACACCTACTGGTTGAGGATCATGCATAACCCAAATGTCAGCTTTCATATCAAGCATTAATTCAGCGGACTTTTCTGAATAGCGCTGATAAAGTTTTCTTGAAGCAAAACTTAAAGGAAACCATTTTCCCTGAAGAGCGTTGTGAAGTTCTTTGGTTAAACTAAAAAATTTTCTACCAGGAGGAATAACATGCCAACTAGCCTTAATCCCCACCCCTTTCATTAAAGGAACAAGGCTTTTTAAAACTTCAGCCACACCCCCACCTCGAGGCGTGGAATTAACCATAATCACCCTTAGCCCTTTTAAATCTCTGGCCAGAGTTTTAATTTTCTGAAAAAGTCTATCAGGAATGAAATCTGTGTATTTTTCTAGTTTTTGAGTTGGGGTTTTAACTACTGGAAGCATGTTCCTCCAAAGATAGCTTGTACTCCTTATTTAGTGCATCTGTTCTGGCTTACGATAGTATTCTTCTGTTTTTTCAACACAAAGCTTCCTTTCTGCTTCAGACATAGGCAGGTGCCTCACTAAAAATTCAGCATCCGCAACAGATACTAAAATGCTAAACACTCCATAGCCTGATCGCACCCAACAACACTTTTGCTCTATAGTCTTTGATTTTTCCAAAAAATCGCAAAGCGTTTTCACAAAAAGCACTTTTCCCACCGAGCCAAGGTGAAAACTGGCCTTTGCCCCTTTAAGGTGAATGGCCCACATTTTCCCTTGCTCAGTTTGTCCCTCAAAAATTTTGAAATTCTCGTTTTCAGCAATACCCTTTAAAAAATCCATCATTTAATAATCTCCAAAAAAAGCCTGCCTAATAATAGGAATTAAAGCCTTAATCCCTTCACTTGACGCCAAAATACTTAAGCCTTATCTAACATTCCGCCTACCTACTTCTAATTCGGTAAGCTCTCTTCCCTTAACCTCATTTGTCAAAGACTCTAAAAATTCTAAGCAATTTTTGTGCCTAAAAGGACAAGTCCTGCACGGTCCAGCAGTGTTTTTCACAAATAATCAATACTTTCCTATTTTCCTTTTTACGGCATTTCATGGAATTTGGTGACATTTTACTACTCATTATGACAATCTTTTGGGTTAAATATTGCATTGGGAATTTTTCCAGGTTTATGGTATCCATAATAAAGTGAAATACATTTCGGCCTAGGTTGAAGACACTCTCACGTGAAAGTAATTGGTTTAGTTATTATTTTTAGCATCATTGGCCTTTTGTTTGCCTTGCCCATCTTCATTTCAGGTAGAATAAAACGGATGCGCCGTTTGAAAAAATTCCTCATAGGTGCAGCAATATTTTTTGTAGTCTTTACACTGATCGGTTTCTTTATCCTACCCTCCATTGCCAAATCAATATTAGTGAAGAAGCTTTCAGAGACGCTTCATCGTGAAGTGACAATTGAAATTTTAAAGGTAAATCCTTATAAGCTTGCACTGACCCTTAGGGGCTTTGTTATTAAAAACCGCAGCAGTTCAGGAATACTTGCATCTTGCCAAGAGCTTTACTTAAATCTTGAGAGCGTTTCTGCTCTCAAAGGGGGATTGATTCTAAGAGAGGTCAAAATTGAAGGGCCCCATATAAGTATAATCCGTAATGAAGACCTATCCTATAATTTCTCCGATCTGATAGAAGAGAAGAGACCAAACTCAAAACCCTTAAGGTTATCCCTAAATAACATACGCATAGTCAATGGAAGTGTAGCTATCTGGGACAGGCCCAAAAATGTAAAGCATGCAGTTACAGGCATCAATACAACAATCCCGTTTCTTTCTAATTTCCCTTATCATGTCGATACATATGTACAGCCAGCCTTTGCAGCAAAGGTTAATGGAACTCCCATTTCTCTTCAAGGAAAAACAAAGCCATTTGCTGATTCTCTTGAGACAACTTTTGATGTGGATATAAAAGACTTTAATATTCCTCACTACCTCGCATATACTCCCCTTCAAATGAATTTTGAAGTGCTATCAGGATACATTGATACAAAGGCAAGGATTTCATACGCACGATTTAGAGATAGAAAGTCAACCCTTAATATAACAGGAGATATTACCCTGAAGATGATAGAAGTTGTTGACAAAAAGGGTGATCCTGTATTCAAGCTTCCGTTAGTTTCTATCAAAGAGACGAAGGTTAATCTAACAAAGAAAGAACTAACTGTAGGAGAGTTTTTTACTAAAAAAGGTATGCTCGTTGTCAGGCGCTTAAGTAATGGGAACCTAAACTTAAAGAATTTTTTTTATAGCTCACGTCCCCCAGCAGAAAAGGTGTCGCAGGCTAAGGGGGGCCAACCTGAAAGGCCTTGGCTTATAACGCTGAAAAAAGTTTTGGTAGAGGAGTATACAGTAAAGGCACAGGATCTAATACCTACCCAACCCGTTACCATTATTGCTGAACAGATTAAGCTAAGTGCTGAAAAGATTTCTACAGCAAAAAATAGCAAAGGTGACATTTCTCTTTCTTTTCTGCTAAACAAGAAAGGGACAGTTTCCGCAAGTGGATCCATCGGTATTAATCCAACATTTGTAATGTTAAATCTGAACCCAAAAGACATTGAGATTCGCCCCTTTCAATCCTATTTTACAGACAAAGTAAAAATTATAGTTACCAAAGGCAAAATTTCAACAACTGGCAACCTTATATTAGGGTGTTCAGAAAAGAAGGGACTTAAAGCAACATTCACAGGTAGAGCCTCAGTGAATAATTTCTCATCCATTGACGGGGTTAATATGGATGATTTTCTGAAATGGAAATCTCTATATCTAAATTCTATTAATGTTGGCTATAACCCTACCTATGTAGAGATAGATAAGATCGCTCTTACCGACTTTTACTCTCGCTTGATAATTAACTCTGATGGAACACTTAATCTCAAGGCAATTGTGGAAGATAAGGGTCCAAAGGCAGAAACTGGTCAATCACACAAGACACAGGATAACGTAGCTCACCATCAGAATAGTAAAGAACACATTAGGCATATAAAAATAAGGGAAATAACCTTTAAAGGTGGACGCATCAACTTTTTAGATAGATACATTAAGCCAAACTTTTCAGCAAATCTAGTTGACATTGCAGGGAGAATATCAGGACTTTCTTCAGAGGAAAGCAAGCTGGCTGATGTTAAACTCACTGGTAAGATGGACAATTACGCCCCTATTGAAATCATAGGTAAGATAAATCCCTTAAGAGAAGACCTCTACGTAGACTTAAAGATCGGATTTAAAGAGATGGATCTTAGCCCCTTAACTTCCTATTCGGGGAAATATTTGGGATACACGATACAAAAGGGGAAGCTTGCACTTGATCTCCAATATTTAATCGTCAAGAAAAGACTTGATTCGCAGAATAAAATCTTTTTTGATCAGCTCACTCTTGGAGATAAAATGGAGAGTGCCGATGCTATAACACTACCTATAAAAATTGCAATTGCTCTTCTTAAAGACAGGAAAGGGGAGATCAAACTGGACATCCCAGTAGCGGGTTATATTGATGATCCTGAATTTAGTCTGGGCAGAATAATAATCAAGATCATCACGAATCTTATCAAAAAAGCAGCGACCTCGCCTTTTTCGCTTATAGGAAAGATATTTGGTGGTGGAGAAGAACTAAGTTATATTGAATTTGATTATGGCAGTTCTACTATAACTGACCAAAATAGGAAAAAATTAAATACATTGATAAAGGCCTTATACGAAAGACCTGCGTTAAAACTTGAGATAGAAGGATGTATCGATACTGAAAAAGACAGAGAGGGATTGAAGTTATACCTATTCAATAAAAAGTTGAAGGCACAGAAATTGAAGGAGATGGTTAAAAAAGGTTTCCCTGCCGTTCCAGTAGATGAAGTTAAAATTGAACCCCATGAGTCCGAAGGATA
>LJNA01000105.1 GCA_001304365.1 Syntrophobacter sp. DG_60
AAAAGTCTTCTATTAAGGTGAGCAATATTTATTGGAGGAGCATAATTTTTTCCTGTGCTATAAGACGAATCCTGATCAGCTATGCGCTTATCTAAGTAAGGAAGTTCAATAACGCCAACACAGCAATCATCTCCTTTAGAGATTAACTTTGTGATTTCTGGGACCTTTATATTTGGATTTAAGGGATAAAGTGTCCCTGCCTCTAAAGCTACAACCAAATTCAGGCATATTTCAGGACGTAATATTTTTCCTATAGGGCATATTTTAACTATTTTCATTGCTTTACCTTTTTTCTCAGCTACCCAAGTACCTTTTACTCTAGCCAGTCCATCATCATAATCTATTATTTTCCCTAGACTTCTAGCATCATTTACGTCTACTTGTAATTCTTGTTTTAAAATAAGGGACCTATCCATTCCCATTTGATAAAGTATTAACTGCCAAGCCTTTATACCCCTTTTACCAAATAGCTTATACACCATGGGAAAAAGAAATGTAGTTATTGCTGCCATCATCTTTATAAAAAGCATCATCTCTCTTTCTTAATATGCAATCTACCAAAAAATCTCATCAAAGGAAATGAATTTGTGGGATAATATTGTAACCTAAAGCTTTTTTGATTATTTGTTGGGTTTCTTTGTAATGGAGTGTTTTTCGGTTAACAAGATGCTGGGCCACAGCCTGTACAGCCTTCCAATATTTCTCCATTATGTTCCTGGTTCTTACCCACATGAAGTTTAAATAGGCCTCTCTTTCTTCAGAGCTCCAGCATAACCTATCAGCTATATCAGTAATAGTATGGAGGTCAGGATGAGAAGAGGGTAATTTATTAATTTTATTTGGACTTGCAAATTTATTCTCAGCAACTAAACCTGTCAAACCTATAAAGATCCAAGCCTTACAACTTTTAACCTCAGCGCTAGCAATGTCCATCCTTGCCAGTTTATCAGGCACAAATTTTCCTAGATATTCCTTTTTTGGAATAACAGTAACCAGCCTAAAACGCTTACGGACAAGGCAAGCAGCAACACAGTGCCCTGCTTCATGATACGCACTAACTTCCAATTGTCTGATTTTGGACATATACCCACTATCTTTTGACATTTCCGTGGACATTTAAGTTCAACATTTAAGTTCAACACCCTACCCCTGTAGGTAGGCATATTGGACGGCTCACGCTTAAGTGGGGCTCATTCTAAAGAAAAAATTCCCCAGTTCTTTACTGGCAAAATACCACGCAAGCACCTATTTTGAAAATTCCTGTAACGCAGATTTATAGCTGTTAAAGATTTTGGAACCAAAAAGGACAAATACCACTTCTTTAATTGATGTGGCTTTTTCCTCTAAAAATGAAATCACAGTTTTTATGGCAATGTTTGCCGCTTGATCCACAGGGAAACCATATGCCCCGGTACTTATGGAAGGAAATGAAATACTGGTTAGACCTTTTTCTTGCGCCAGTTTAAGGCTTTCTTCGTATGCGCTTGCTAAAAGCTCAGCTTCGCCTCTATTGCCACCTTGCCAGATGGGCCCAACTGTATGAATAACGTATCTTGCCTTTAAATTTCCACCAGTAGTGATAACAGCCTTTCCTGTTGGTAATCTTCCTTGCCTTTCTATGATCCTTTTGCAATCCTCAAGGATAGCCGGACCCCCTGCCCTGTGTATTGCCCCGTCGACTCCGCCTCCTCCCATTAAGCTTGGGTTTGCGGCATTGACTATGGCATCTGTCCCTTGACTTGTAATATCACCTTGAATTAAGGAAACCCTTCTTTCTCTGACCTTTAATTCCATGTTTGCCTCCCTTTATTTTAATCCCTTTCCAATTTGGCCATTTGGCAATAAATTATCAGGATGTGGTATCCCATGCTCTTCCATTTGGTATCTTACACACCTTTTATTATTTCCTTTACAATATTCTTCAATCCACTTCTTTTCAAGTTTACCTTCTTCATAAAACCCCTTCAGTGGGCAGACTTCATACCACTTGCAAGTTTTTCTTATTCTCATCCCGTATTTCCTGCTTATGGACAGCTCTGATCGCCATATTTTGGCATTATTGTGATTAGGCTTCAAATACAGGATAGATCATAGGTAATTGGCAAATTAGAAAATAAAGGCCACAATTATTCTTTACTCCACCAGACATGGGCATGACAATTGTTGATTGGGGCAGGAAAATTTAAAATAATGGCTGTGGGAATTCCTTCTATTTTTCCTTCCCAACTTAGCATATCCTCAGACCTTTTAAAATTATTATCCAAAAAATCTAGCCTTAAAGGATTTAAGAGCCATTCAAATTCAGCAGTATAGCTATCTCCGTATTTGGATATTACATTATTAACATCACACCTTAATATTGTCGATTTTTTTAATTCATTAATCTCTATTTTACAATTGCTAGCAGATGCACCGTATCTTAAGCCTTTCTTAAATTCACTTATTTGGTCTAACTTAAATTTTTCTTGACTTTTTAAAATGTTACTAAACCCAACCACATTCCAAAAAGACTTTTTCTCATAGTGAATAGTGGTATTTTCCACCTGTGTCTTTATTAAAATCTTTTTTGGCTTGAGGCCAAAATAGCTATTTGCCAAGACAATACCAATCGCTACTAGCAATAAGATCCCTGAAATTAAAAACCTTGGTTTTATCATGATTTACCTCAAATATCATTTTTAACCTTTATAAATTTAGAAAGTATATAATTGGCAACATAAACCTTCTCACTGGCTTTATCAATTTCAATGCCTCTTCCGCATCTATTTCTAAGATTACTGGCTTAATTGTTTTTCTTTTTCCAACTCGCAGTGCATCCTCAATACTTTGAGATAAATGAACCCTTTGCCTTCCCATTGGCCTTAGACCTTGCCTTAAAATCTTTTCACTAGATTCCTTGCTTGTTCCATGGTAAAGGCTTTTAAGTGAAACTAAAGGAAGCCTTACTTTTACCCTAATAGAATAGCCATACCTTGCCCTTATTTTGTTATTAAGGAGCTCATATCTTTCCTTTTCATCTTTTGCTACTATATCTTGAATATAAGTGTTATTGAAAAGAGTACTTCGAGGCGGGGATATTTGGGTTGCGTGTTTTTCAATTCGGGGATAAAAAACAAAAAAGGTGTGAGTAGCTTAGGGGGCTTTAATCTAAAGACAAAGACCATAGATCCGTGCGAGTACACTGACTCAGGGGCAAGGTATAAGCTTTCAAAGCTTTTTTCAAGATAGGAGAGGTAGGGAGTGGCCTAATCCTAAAATATCCATGAAACTAGGTATGGAGCATCTATGGTGAGAATTCTGGTTGGCTCAGAAAACCCAGTAAAGATAAAAGCAGTAGAAGAGGTTTTTTCAAAGTATTTTGATAACCTTGAGGTCGTTGCAATAAAAGTTGATTCTAAAGTCTCATCTCAGCCAGTAAATGATGAAACCTTTGAAGGAGCAAAGAATAGAGCTCTAGAGTTAAAAAGGATAAATAAAGAAGAAAATCTAGGCGCTAAGTTTTTTGTTGGTATTGAAGGTGGGATAATAAATTTAGCCTCAAGTTGGTTTGTTATTGGAGGTATTTGCATAGCCGATATTAAAGGAAACATTGGCTATGGCAGTTCCCCTCTGTTTGAAATCCCAAAAAGCATTGCTGATAAGCTCTTAGATGGTGTTGAGCTTGGTGATGTAATGGATAACGTAACAGGGAAGCACAATATAAAGAAGAAGGAAGGAGCCATTGGATTTTTTACAAAAGGTGTGATGGATAGGAAAAATCTTTATGTTAATGGCTTAATTACTGCTCTAGTTCCTTTTTTGAATGAAGATTTGTATTTTTGAATGATTATGTCAATCGCTTTATCTTTGTTTTTGCAGCTTTCAGTCGTTTTATAGTATCAGGATATGGGTCTATTGATTCTTCCTCAAGGCTGACGGAAAGGGATGGGTCAATTTCATAAAGCTTTTCCTTTAAAATCTTTCTTTCTGTAAATGTCATTATTCTAAGGTCTGTCATGGCAGCAGCCCTGGTATAGATGCCTTCTTCTAATAAATTCCTAAGGGCCTTAAAAGGAAGTTCATAAAATTTGCCTATTGCCCCTGTCCTTTTTGTAAATCCCTCTGGGGTGGCTGCTTTTAAAGACACCCTTACATAAATCCTTTTTGAAAATTTTGATAATTTTTTTACATAATTCTTGTCTGCACCAAAGAGTATGCCATTTGTTTCTAAGATAAACAAACGGTAAGGAGATTCTTCCACATACTCAAGCAAAGAAAGCAAATGCTCTTTCCCGATAGTTGGCTCACATCCTGAAAGGCGCAGCCTTTCAATCTTAACATTTTTGAAACTTTCCCATCCTTTGGCTGTTATTCCCTCTTGGGCAGCTTTAAATAGCCTTTTGGAAACCTCCTTAGGAGAGTAAAATTTTCCAAATTTCTCAGGAAAATCTCTTGAGGCATCTGTCCAGCAGTAAACACATCGCAAGTAACAACCTATAGCATACGCAGTAGCTATGCCTCTATAAACCGGGGCTGAATAAATATCAGTATATTTTCTCTCTAGTCCTTCTTTTCCTTTCCTGGTAACTATGTTTTCTGTCTCCCTTGCAAGCTCTAATGGATCAAACGGGGTAAATCCAGGTGTTAGAAATCTTTGATAGCCCATAATTTTATTTTTTTACTTCTATTTTTTTGGCCCAGCAACCCTACCGTTCCTTTACCTACCTATTTTTTTTCAAACCCTGTTTAAAAACTGGTGAATCTTTTAATTTTTGTAAAAATTAATTTATAGTAACAGATAAACCACAAACAGGTTGGTACTATTTGCTATTTTGGGAAGATAAATAAGGTCAAGTTCGACATGAGGAGAGATATACCTAAGGAAAAGTATAATCTAAGGAGAAAACTGGCTCGAGATACATTGATTAAGTGGGGTGTCCCTAAAAAGCTAATTGGAAAAATTATTAGCTCATCTCATAAGCTTGGTGATTTAGAAAAGATTATTCAAGCTACTGAAAAAAGAAAGCCTGAAGATCCTGGAAAGTATTTTCTTAGAGGTCTTAATCATTATAGGCAAAAACATGGGAAATCGCCTTTATATCGTTCTTTAACAACAGACAGGAAGGAAAGGGAACGAATAATGAAAAAAAGAAAGCAGTTTGAATGATCTAGCTCCTATGGATTGTTTTAGGCCGCTAAGCCTACTATAATCTTTCAAAAATCTCCACTCCACATTTAACCCAAAAATTAGCATAATCCCCACCTATAAAAATGCAATGTTATACTAAATTAATCTTCACTCCCTGTTTTATGTTCTATAAACGGTGAATTTGTGATTATTGTAACTTTCAACCAAAAATTGTCTTAATTTATGTTTAAATTTGTTAAATATATCTTTGAAAGGCAACATCTAACGATATCCGCATAAGCGAAGTTGCGAGGCAGTTTAGCTTTTTTATCGGTTGTGCACTGTTATCTGCCGTTGCAGGCTCACAATAAACATACACCCCATTTTATCCTTTTATCTTTCCCTTTCTATTAGT
>LJNA01000106.1 GCA_001304365.1 Syntrophobacter sp. DG_60
CTCTGCATCTAAAAGCACAATATCTAAATCCTTTTTCAATGCCCAGTGCTGAAAGGCATCGTCTAAAATAATTACATCTGGTCTAAATCTACTGTAGGCATAACTTACCGCGAGGTAGCGTTTTTTACCTTTTAGTACAGGGATATTTTCTAACCTCTTGGCCAACAAATACCCCTCATCACCTGCTTGAAATGCGTCCTGAAAGATATTCTTTCCATCCGAAATTAAGATACGTCTGTCTTTACTTTTGTATCCCCTAACAATAACTGCCACCTTTTTCCCTTCTTCTTTTAAAAGATTTGCCAAAAATAGGGTAAATGGTGTCTTTCCAGTGCCGCCTACTGTGATATTGCCTACACTGATAACCATACAGGGGGCATTTTTTACGGCGAGGATGCCCCTTTTATAAAGGGCCTTATGCAAGGATAAACCCGCATAATAACCGCTAGACAATAGGTGGGCCAAGACCTGCATATAAGATTTGGTAAGAATAATTTGGAATAGCCTAAATAGATACAATTAATAACCTTTTTTTATAAACTCTAGCAGGATTATAATGTTTTAGCAAGATAACTTGACAAATACCCAGGCTTTTAATACCTTAATCTAAGACTTAACGAAGAAAAGATTGCATTTTTAAATACAAAGAACAGAAATGAAAGTAGGCATTTATTATAAAGATATCCCAGGGGTTAGAAACATTGCTCAAAAAGTAGAGGACTGGCTTAAACAGAAGGGGCAAGAAACTTACCCCGCCTCCTCGCCCTCTCTGGATTGGCTAATTGTATTAGGTGGGGATGGTTCAATCCTTCGAGCAGCAAGACTTATTTGGCCTGCAAAAACTCCCATTTTAGGTATCAATTGTGGAGGTTTGGGATTTTTGGCAACAGCAAAGGAAGATGATTTTTATGATGCCTTAGAGCAAGCATTCAAAGGCAATTATCGTATTGAGAAGAGAATGACCCTAGAGGCGTATATTTGGGACAGGAAGGAACAGCAAGGGCCATTTGTAGCCATAAATGAAGTGACCATCGAGCGGGCAGCCTGCCCACACCTAATAAAATTAGAATTAAAGATAAATGGCTTTTCCGTTTCGGATTTTCGAGCAGATGGGGTGATAATTGCCACCCCCACTGGTTCTACCGCCTATTCGCTTTCCGCTGGGGGCCCTATTGTCCATCCTTCCTTGAGGGCATTAATCGTTACCTTTATTTCTCCTTTCCAATTAGTTCACCGTCCCCTTGTCCTTTCCCCCTCTCAGAAAGCGACTATTTCTCTAAAAAGAGGGGAGGGAACAAGGGCCCTTTTTGATGGCCAATTGAGCGTCCCACTAGCTGTAGGGTCCACTGTAGAGATAAAAGAATCTCCTCATCCTGTATATCTAATGGCTGGAGGCTCATATTTTGAGACTCTGGCAAAAAAATTATATTGGGGGATGTAAAATATGAGATTCATTCCTTCGGTTATTGGTTTGCTGTGGATAGCAATAGGCATTTTGAATATACTTTTCCCAAAAGCCATGCGGACTGTCAACCAAAGACTCTTCCTTAAGCTAAACCCTCGCATTATCTCCATTGTCCCTTTAATTTTTGGGGTTTTACTGATTATTATCTCTTTTAAGGCAAAGGTTTTTTATTACCCGTTTTTGCTGGGTTTTTTGGGCTGTGGAGAGGCCATTTTTTTCTTTGTCAAACCTTCCTTAGCAAAAAGGGTCATTGAAGGATGGGTTGATGTGAGGGAGAAGTTTTATCAATTAATAGGCTTAATCTCGTTTACCCTTGGTGTACTTCTGTTGTTATGGGTATAACATGGTTGCCATTGTTGATTATAGAGCAGGGAACCTAAGCAGCGTCCTTTATGCCCTGACTTATCTAGGCTATAAGGCAATAATAACTTCAAAACTCAAGGAGATAATGGCAGCAGAGCGAATTATCTTTCCTGGCGTAGGTGCGGCAGGAAAGGCCATGGTAGATATTAAAAAATTAGGTCTGGACAAAGCGATCAAAGAGGTGTTTAACGCAGGTAAACCCATTTTGGGCATTTGTTTGGGTATCCAGATAATCTTTGAAAGGAGTGAAGAGAACAATACCCATTGTTTGGGTATAATCTCTGGAGAAGCGAAGGCCTTTCCCCATCCGCTTTATGGCCAAAGGGATGAATTATTAAAAATTCCCCATATGGGTTGGAATAAAGTAAAATTTATTAAGTTACATCCCGTTTTTAATGGGCTTGACCCTAGAGCTGAGTTTTATTTTCTCCATAGTTATTATCCTGTACCTAAGGATGCACTAATGGCCTTTGGCCTGACGGAATATGGCATTGAATTTACCTCAGCTCTGGCTTATAAAAATCTTATAGCTATTCAGTTTCATCCTGAAAAGAGTGGCCGTCCAGGGCTGAAAATCTTAGAAAATTTTTGTAACTGGAGCCCTTGATGTTGAGTAAACGCATTGTGGTGTGTTTAGATGTTAGAGGCGGCCGTACTACCAAGGGCATTAAATTTAGAGAAAATGTAGATGTGGGCGATCCTGTGCAGATGGCCAGGCTCTATTATGAAGAAGGGGCAGATGAGATGGTTTTTTATGACATTACTGCCTCGGCTGAGTATCGTGATATCATGATCGATGTGGTAGAGGGTGTAGCTCAGCAAATCTTCATACCCTTTTCCGTAGGTGGTGGGGTGCGTACCTTGGACGATATGCGCAAAGTACTTTTGGCTGGAGCAGAAAAGGTGAGTGTGAATACAGCAGCCGTCCTTAATCCAAAAATTATAGAGAAGGGGGCCAAGGCATTTGGCAGCCAATGCATTGTGTTGGGTATGGACGTAAAGAAGGTAGAAGTCTCAGAAAAGATACCATCTGGCTATGAGATCGTCATCCATGGTGGTCGCACCTATACAGGAATAGATGCACTCTGGTGGGCAAAGGAGGCGGTATCCTTAGGTGCAGGCGAAATTTGTCTTAATTCCATTGATGCCGATGGCACCCAAGCAGGATATGAACTTACCTTAACAAAGCTTATTGCAGAAAATGTTTCTATCCCTGTAATTGCTTCTGGTGGTGCAGGTGTGCCTTCCCACCTCTATGATGTTTTGATGAAGGCCAATGCCGATGCGGCCCTTATTGCCTCTATTGTTCATTATGGTACTTATAGTATTAGGGAAATTAAAGAATATTTGCATAGCCACGGAGTAAAGGTAAGGATGGTTTGGTAATGAATTGCAAAATGTTCACCCCCGTTAGATAATTTTATATTTAATTTCCTGACTTCCAACAGCGGTGATTGCAAAATGCAAAGTGCAAATTGAAAAATATAAAATGGAAAGATGAAATTAAGTCAAAGGAAAATAATTTTGCATTTTGCACTTTATAATTTTCATTTTTCATTGTCTGCTCAAAATTCCAGAATTTTGAGCAGATAGGATGGTTTGGTAATGAAGATTGCCCTTGCCCAAACAAACCCCATTGTTGGGGCATTTGATTATAATTTAAAAAAGGTACAAAAATCTATTGAAAATGGGAAAAAACTAGGATGTGATTTGATTATCTTTCCCGAATTTGCCCTTATTGGTTATCCACCAAAAGACCTCTTAGAAAAAGAGGATTTTATCAATAATAACCTTAAATCCCTGGACAGACTTATAAAGGAAACTGAAGGCATTGCTGTTATCTTCGGATTTATTGAGAAAAATCCAAATCACCCTGCTAAACCTTTGTATAATGCTGCTATTTTTTTTGAGAATGGAAAGATTTTATTAAAAACATATAAAATTTTACTCCCTAGTTATGATGTGTTTGATGAGGCTAGATATTTTGCCCCTGGGAAGCAAGCGAAGTGGGTAGAATGGAAAAAAAAGAAGATAGGGATTACTATTTGCGAAGATATTTGGAATGATAAGGATTTTTTCCATCAACAATACAAAATAGACCCCGTAGCCCAGTTGGCAGAGGCAAGGATAGACATATTAATCAATATTTCAGCCTCCCCTTATCATATGTACAAACCAGAGCTTCGTCGAAAGATTTTTACTCATTTGGCCAACAAATATAATTTCCCCATAGTTTATGTAAATCAGGTAGGGGGGAATGATGAATTAATCTTTGATGGAAATAGTAAGGTTGTTTTACCTCAGAAGATTGCAGCCCATGCAAAGGAATTTGAGGAGGATCTGATTACATTTGATCTAAAAACTGAGGAAGGCATCTGTAGAGAGACATCGGATACAGAGGAAGCCATTATACTTAAGGCCCTGGTTTTAGGAACAAGGGATTATGTCTATAAATCTGGGCTTAAAAGGGCAGTAGTAGGTCTTAGCGGGGGAATAGATTCTTCATTAGTAGCCTGGATTGCAAAGGAGGCCTTAGGTAAGGAAAATGTATTGGGTGTTTCTATGCCTTCTCCTTATACCTCAAAGGCCAGTTTAGAAGGGGCCTCTAATTTAGCAAGAAATTTAGGTATAAATTATCTTAATACCCCTATTAATGAAGTATTTAATAGCTATCTGGATACATTAAGACCTATTTTTAAGGATTTGCCTTGGGATGCCACAGAGGAAAATATCCAGGCTAGAATCAGAGGAAACATTCTTATGGCACTTTCCAACAAATTTGGTTATCTGGTGCTTTCTACAGGCAACAAATCAGAGATGGCGGTAGGATATTGCACCCTTTATGGTGATTTAACAGGGGGTTTAGCTGTAATCTCAGATGTACCCAAGACATGGGTTTATCGGTTGGCAGAGTATATAAATCGAGAACAGGAGATTATCCCTATAGATATATTAAAGAGGCCACCGTCTGCAGAACTTAGGCCAAACCAAAAGGATGAAGACGATTTGCCACCCTATAGCGCCTTAGACCCTGTCCTTAAGGAATACATTGAAAATAATCAGAGCATTAGAAATATTGTGAAAATGGGATTTAAAGAAGAAATGGTAAAAGAGGTAATAAAGAGGGTAGAAAAAAATGAATACAAAAGGCATCAGGCCCCACCTGGTCTAAAGATTACCACAAAGGCCTTTGGTTATGGCAGGCGCTATCCCATGGTCCAGCATTATACCGATTATTTATTAAAGGACAAAACTTGATTTAAGCCACAGATTTACATAGAATGGCACAGATAAACACAGATTGTCAGGATTTTAAATATAAAAATATTTTCTATGGGTATCGGCGAAAATCTGTGGCAAATTTTATAATTTCCTTAGCATGAACAAAACTGAATGATACAAGATACAGAATACTAGATACTCGATACTGGAAACGAACATCAAGCATCGAGAAACGAAAATCGAGTAAGAATTGATATAAAAAAGATTATTTACAAATTTTAATGATCATGATAATTGTTTAAAGTAATGAAGCAGTCAGTAAAAATCAGTAAAAGACCTTTATTTTATAATATGAGATATAAAATTTGTGTGCAGTAGTATAAAGCTGCATACAGGCAGTATAGTCTAAGGTTATG
>LJNA01000012.1 GCA_001304365.1 Syntrophobacter sp. DG_60
TAGGCTTATCGGGGTGAACAAAGTCAAAAATTCTGATCTGAATTTAGTGCACTTTTAATTCTTAAATAGTGCACTTTTAAAATTTAACTAACAGCAAAAAAAGAGAGATGATTTGAGTGCAACAGATAGCCAGTGGGACTTGCAATTTTTTTCTTTTTGGTTAATTTATATTTTTTTCATGATCATTATTTTGTCATGGAGGAGTTATGGAACGATCTTCTAGGTATTTGAAATTATTATTTTGTTTTGTACTGTGTTGGTTACAAACAACTATAGCTTCTGAAGGACTGCCTAAGTTTTTTTGCCCTTCTCTAATCCATGATTTTGGTAGTATCTATGAAAGTCAAAACTTGGAACACACGTTCATTTTCAAAAATACCGGAGCAGCAAACCTAAATATCCTTCGTGCGGCCCCTTCCTGAGGCTGTACAATAGTCACCTATGATAAGGTGATACCTCCTGGGCAGGAGGGGCAGCTTACAGCCAAGATTAGCTGGGTAAGAGGCAAATTCCATAAAAGAGTCAGGGTTCAAACCAATGACCCTGAAAATGAAACCATAATCCTTAGCTTAAAGGGAGATGTCCTACCTCATATAGTGGTTGAACCAAGTCGCATCAACTTATTGGGTAAAGGAGGGGAAACCATCACTAGCAAAATAAGGGTTATCAGCGGAGATGGGCAGGTGTTTAAGATTTTAAAGGTAGACTCTACATTGAGAGGTATTGCTTATGAAATTAAAGAAGAAAAGAAAGGGTATAGATATTCGTTGTTATTAAAGGCCAATCTTCCGCCAGGAAGACACCTTGGCACCTTACTTATAAATACCAATCATCCTAAGAAACGCCTGCTCAAAATAAGTATCTTTGCCTCTGTAAGGAACAAACCTTAATTTAAGCCACAGATTTACATAGATTTACCCCCACACCCAGAAAGCCCCGCCTTTTAAGGCAGGGTGTGGGGTTTTACACAGAAATCACTAAAAAAATGCGGCTATCTGCGAAAATCTGCGGCTTAATTAAATTTAACTCTCATATTGGCTTGCCTTGTGCTTTTAATCATGATAATCTAAAAGCAAGATGGGGATTATATTAGAAAAAATAGACAAATATCACTTCCGCATCCCTAGACAGGGAAAGATGCGCACAGATGGGATTGTCTATGCCAACGAAAGGATGATAGAGGCTATAAAGCAAGACCAAAGCCTAAATCAGGTGGCAAATGTAGCTTGTCTGCCAGGAATCGTTGGTCCTTCAATGGCTATGCCCGATATCCATGAAGGTTATGGTTTTCCTATTGGTGGTGTAGCAGCCTTTGATTTAAAAGAAGGCATTATATCACCTGGAGGCGTGGGCTTCGATATCAACTGTGGAGTAAGGCTTTTAAAGTCTAATCTGACTAAAGATGAGGTAGAAAAGGATATAAAGAGATTAACAGATATCATATTTGTCAATGTCCCATCGGGTGTAGGCTCAAGGAGAAAGGATTTTAGGTTAAATCAGGCCACTCTAAAACATGTATTAAATGAAGGGGTAAAATGGGCTTTAAAAAACGGGTTTGCAAGAAATGAAGATTTGGCCCACATTGAAGAGGGAGGTTGTTTGGAAGGTGCCAATCCAGATTTTGTCTCTAATAAGGCATTAGAAAGAGGAAAGGATCAATTGGGTACATTGGGTTCAGGTAACCATTTTGTAGAGATAGGTTATGTGGAAAAGGTCTATAATGAAAAAATGGCCAATGCCTTAGGATTATTTAAAGGAGAAGTAACTATTCTTATCCATACAGGCTCGAGGGGTTTAGGGCATCAAGTATGCGATGATTATATCAAGGTTTTACTGAGAAGCAGTACCCGTTATGGGATTGAATTGCCTGATAGACAGCTCTGCTGTGCACCTATAAGCTCAGAAGAAGGTCAGCAGTACCTCAGTGCCATGGCCTGTGCAGCAAATTTTGCATTTACTAACAGGCAACTTATTACCCATTGGGTAAGGGAGACATTTGCAAAGTTCTTTAAAAAATCTTCAGAAAATCTAGGACTTTTCCTTATTTATGATGTGTGTCACAATATTGCCAAAATAGAGACACATGAATACAAAGGAAAAAAGATAAATGTATGTGTCCACAGGAAAGGGGCTACTCGTGCCTTTCCCTTAGGGCATCCAGACGTTCCAAGGGATTATAAAGAGATTGGTCAACCTGTGCTCATCCCTGGTGATATGGGAAGGTATTCCTATGTTTTAGTAGGTACAAAAGGGGCCATGGAGGAAACATTTGGCTCCACCTGTCATGGGGCAGGCAGGGTAATGAGTCGGCGCGCGGCTAAAAAGACTGCAAAGGGAAGAGATATAGAAAGAGAGATGAGCAAAAAAGGCATCTATGTGAGGGGAGCAAGCAGGGGAACATTGGTTGAGGAGATTTCTGAGGCCTATAAGGATGTGGCTGATGTGATAGAAGCAGTAGATGGTGCTAAAATAAGCTCTAAAGTGGTAAGACTTAAACCATTAGGAGTGGTTAAAGGCTAGATTTTTTCCTTAATCTTTATATCTGCTTGTCTTTTTAGCTCATCTAGCCAGATATTAAAGAAAGTTGCCTGCCTAACAGAAAGCAATTCTTTAATAAATGTTTCTTTTTCCCTTTCAAATGCTTCTTTACTTATATCCTCCCTTGCCTTGAATTTTAGGACATAAAAGATTCCATCAAATTCAGCCACCTTATCTAGATAGAGCTTAGAAGGGCCTAAGGAGAATATCTCCCTTTGAATTGTTGGCTCATAGCCTACCTTTGGAATATTTTCATTGATATTAAAGAACCCTGTTTCTTGTGGAGTAAGCTTGTATGCTTTAGCCAATTTAGAAAATTCCCCCCCCTTTTTTAATTTATTAATAAAACCCTCTGCAGACTCCTTGGCTAATTCTTTACTCTTTTCTTTGATATAATCTTTCTTTACCTTTTCCTTGGCCTCTAAAAATGAAGGAATAGAAGGGCCTTTTTCCTCGATGACCTGAGCCAAAAAATAGCCATCTTCAGTGTTTAAAGGTGCGCTGACTTCGCCTTTTTTTAAACTTACAATTTTTGATACTAAACTATAATGAATGCCTTTAGGCCAGTGCTGGTTGCTAAAGAAGTCTGTCTCTTTTACAGAGACTTTAAGTTTATTTGCTGCCTCCTTTAAACTATTATCCAAAATAGCTTGGGCATAAAGCCTATTGGCCAATCTTTCTGCCATATCTCTTGCCTTCTGCTGTTTAAGTTCATTAACAATTTTGGCCTTCACTTCTGAAAGTGGCTTAACATATGCCTCTTTTACATCTTCTACTTTAATAATATGGAATCCAAAGTTGGTTCTTACTAAATCACTAATCTGCCCTTTTTTTAAAGAAAAGGCAGCATCTTCAAAGGGTTTAAGCAGTGTGCCACGACCAAACCACCCCAAATCACCGCCTTTAGCTGCATTAGCCTTATCTTCAGAGTATTTTTTGGCTAACTTGGAAAAGTCTTCCATTCCCTTGGCCTTTTCTAGTACCTTTATGGCCTTCTTCCTTGTATCTTCAACCCTCTGTGGGGATGCATCAAGTGGTACTCTAAACAGGATGTGGCTAGCACGGACTGTCTTTGGCTGATAAAAATCTTGCTGATTTGACCTGTAATATTGTTCTACTTGATCTTTAGTAGGTTCAATTTTTGGGGTAAATTGCCTTTTAGCAATGTTAACATAAGCTATCTTTATCTGTTTGGGCATTGAATAATCCTTTTTGTGTGCTTTAAAATAGGCCTTAAGCCCATTTTCACTAAGAACCACCTTTTCACTAAAGGCCTTAGGCCTGAAGGCCACAAATTCTAAATTAATACGCTGTTTGAGCCAATTGTAGGCCTCATAGGCCTCGTGTTCAGAGACATGGGCAAGTCCTTGGACAGTATTCCTCACCTGGGAGAGGATTAAATCACCCATCAAATTCCTCTCAAACTGGGCTGGCGTATAACGGTGTTTCTGTAAAACGGCCTTATACAGGGCCAGGTCAAACTGCCCATTGTTTTGAAATGCCGGATACTGCTTAATAACTTCACGAATTTCATCTTCAGAGACCCATAGACCCATCTTATTTGCTGTCTGAATTATTAAAGTACGTTCAATTAAACTATTTAAAACAGTCTTTTTAAGATTCAGTCTCTTAATCCAATCCTCGTTAAATTCCTTGAAACGTGCTTTATAACTACTTACTACTTGTTCAAAGGTTGAGGCAAATTGTTTATAATAAATGGGCTCCCCATTTATATGTGCCAAGATACGGGCCTTGCGGGCACGAAAGGAACCTACACCCCAGAAGATAAATACCACTATGATTATCAAAAACATAAACTTAATCAACCAGGATCTTGCGTGTTTACGCATGAAGTTTAACATAGTTATTAACCAAGGGGAAAAACTATAGAAGGTGATTGCCTCTTATCCAATTTGGCACCAATGGGATGACTACAGCTCATGCAATAATATTCATATTTATCTCCTTCGGGTAAAATCAATAAAAGTCGCTTTTTTACGGGCATAGCACGCCGACAATGGGGACAATAAAGGGAGACAGCCTCAAATTCTTGATAAGCTGACTGAGATTTTACCTTCATACTATATCCCTTTATATGCAACTTGAATGATTTTTCTGACAAAGTCTTCAGGGGTAGACAATGCCTCTTTAGTGATTTGAAATGTATTTTTTCCTGTGCGATCTTTTACCAATTTTAGCCCTAATTCTAAGTCCTTAGCAAATTTTCCACAAATAGAGGTTATATCCAGATCCCTTTTTATTGCTTGAGTTAGCAAGACATCCATTGCTTCATCAGAAAATTGGCATCGCAGTCCAGTTTCTTCAAAAAAGTTCCTCTCAAACACCTTAATTTCCTCAATGTATCTAGCCAATTGTTTAAATGCAAGATCTATATCAAAATCAAACTTATGGTAAGCATCAACAATGAGTGATATGCGTCCCTGTGTAAGATTTAAACCATATTGCTTGGCCAAATGCTTGGATTTATTATCAATTGCTTCCCGTAGATATTGCTGCTCTGCAGCAATTGCCTCTAAGTAGCATTTTTTATAAGAATCTTCTTTATAGCATTGCAATAATTTTCTAAGCTCAGAAGCAGGGTCTGATACTACCTCTTTTGTAACCAGAAATTGCTTAACATCGGTAGATGGAAACATCTTCTCAAAGGGTAAAATGGACTTTTCCACTACACTCACCAATCCTCGTGCGCCTGTTCCCTCAGCAGCAGCCTTCTTAGCAATAAGCCAGAGTGCTTCATCTTCAAAGACAATGTCAATGCCATAGGCACAAAAATCCTGCTTTTTTGCATTAACGATGCTGCTGTTAGGGTTCTTTAAAATCTCATAGAGGTCTTTTACCTCTAAATTATCAAATACAGCAATTACCGGGAGCCTTCCAATAAATTCAGATTCAAAACCATATTTTATCAAATCTTCTACCTTTATATACTTAAGGTAATCTTGTTCTTTCTTAGAATCCATTCTGGCCCCAAAACCAATACCTTGCTGGGTGAGACGCCTTTGAACAATGTCTTTTAATCCATCAAAAGCACCACTCATAATAAAGAGGATGTGGCGGGTATTGATGGTCTTTTGCTCACGTCGTCCAGTACGTCTGTATTTTTCTATTGCCTCAAGCTGAGAGATGGGGTCATAAGGCGTTTTTAAATCCACTTCTGTCTCTTCCATGGGTTTTAATAGACCCCGCTGTACACCTGTCCTAGAGACATCTGGCCCAACAACACTCCCACTGCTAGCAACTTTATCAATTTCATCTATATAAATAATACCAAATTGAGCTATTTCTATGTTTCCATCTGCCTGATGCACCAACTCCCTTACCAAATCTTCTACATCGCCACCTACATAACCCGTTTCGCTAAACTTAGTGGCATCTCCCTTTACGAAAGGCACACCTAGCCTTTGAGCTATCAATTTCACTAGGTATGTTTTACCTACTCCTGTAGGCCCCATCATTAAAATATTGTTCTTGATATAACTTGTGTGTTTCCAACCCTCACGTTTCTGACTAAGCCAATATTTAATGCGGTTAAAATGAGTACAGATCTTAGTGGCCAGAATGTCCTTGGCCCGATCTTGTCTAATTACGTATTGATCTAGATAGGCAATCAACTCTTTGGGTTTCAGATCAAATTCTATTTTGTGCAATACCCGTTTCCCGGGTTTCTCTTCTCTCTCTTTTGATTTTAGATGCGGAAAAGGAGCTGAAATTATCCTTACCCGATGGCCATATTTCTTGGCCAGATAGTCATTTAGCTCTTCCTCTAACTCTTTTTGAGAAGGCACTTTGTCTGCCATAATAACTTTATATTAAATCCTTATTATCATTTTGGCAAGAGTTCGAATCTAATTCAAAGTATTGCATATATCTAAAAAGTGTGCTAAGTTCGCTTACACTATAATTAAAAAGGAGATTGCCATGAAGGAAAAAATAGAAACAACTGCATCATCAAAGGTAGAGGTAAGTTTTGCAGGGATTACTTTTAATATGGAGGGCCCAGAGGCGTTTGTAAGGGAAGGGTGGGAGTATCTTAGAAATCAATTGTTGCCCCACCTAGAAAAGACACTTAGGGGGCGCACAGGTATAGCGTCAAGAAAACTAAAGAGACCAGAGACTCAACTTGCCAGGTTTTACAAAGAGAAAAGGCCAAAGAGTCAGCCAGAAACCATAACAGCCCTTGCCTATTATCTTAAGCACCTTGAGGGAAAAGAAGAATTTATGCCATCAGACCTAAAACGTTTTTATGGGGATTTAGGGCTTCCCATTTATAGGAAAATTGCACAGTCTGTTTGGGATGCATTTAAGAAACGTGGCTTTTTAATCAAGGGCGATAAGAGGGGATTGTATAAGATTTCCCCAAAGGGTGAAGAGTTTGTAGAAAAACAGTTACCAAAAAAGAAGTAAAATATTTTGTATTCTTCGCTATCTTGTGTAAGTAACTGAGATATTGCAAGCATTCAGTAGTCAGCATTCGGCGTGGGTTAGAAGGTCAGTTAGTCAGGGCTCAGAAAATGCAGATAGGTAAGATGTTGTAAGCTGTCTAAAGATTAACTGTTTAACTGAACAACTGACTAACTGATTGACTGCTTTTCATTTACAAGTTGAAGAAAGATAAAACCTAATACAAAAAATGCGGCTACAGAAAGTATTGCGACCCTTTGGCTCCCTGTTATGACAGATATAGCACCAAAGCTAAATGGGCCAATAATTGCAGAAAACTTTCCAAATACTCCATAAAACCCAAAGAATTCAGAAATTTTTTCCTTGGGGGTTAAAAGCCCCACCATAGATCTACTGACTGCCTGAGAAGAGCCAATAGCCACCCCTGCAAGTAGTCCTATAATCCAGAAAATGGCCTTTATATGAGCCAAATAGGCACCTATGGTTACTATTATCCACAATATAAGTGTAATACTAATAGTCCTCTTTGGGAAAATCCTATCAGAGAGCCTTCCAAATATAATAGCCCCTATAATCCCTGTTGTCTGAACTGCTATATAAAATTCTGCCAGTTCTTTTAAACTGAAATTTAAGGTATTGCTGGCGTATATAGTGCTAAAGAATATGACTGTAGTGATACCCTCCATATAGATAAAATAGGCAATAAGAAATTTAAAAAGCTCTTTATAATCCCTTATATGTTTATAGGTATCATATAATCTTTTAAGGCCTATTTTTATTAAATTAAAGCCATAGCCATATGGATTATGCCCTTTTTCTCTAAGGCCTATAAAGGCGGGTAAAGAAAAGATTATAAAAAATGCAGCCTGCAATAGAAAGGTAAAGCGGATATAAGGAAGGTTTTCTTTGCTCCAACCGCCTATAAGGAAGGGAAAAGATATAAAGACAACAAAGATGGCCCCTAAATAGCCCAATGCCCATCCATATCCAGATACCCTGCCCAGTTTTTCGGGAGGGGCAATCTCTGGAAGAAATGCATTATAAAATACTATTGCTGCCTGAAACCCAATATTTGCCAAAATAAATAAAAACATCCCCCAAAATATCATGCCTTTTTCAACAAAAAATAAAAGGCTACTAAATATTACACAAAGTATAGAGAAAAAGACCAAAAATCGCTTTTTGGAATAAGAGTAATCAGCAATGGCACCTAAGATTGGGGATAGGATGGCAGCCAAAAACATAGATGTAGAACAACTTATACTCCAAAGTAAGTCACCAAGATTTCCCAATCCCTCACATACTATGTTTTTAAAATACACTGAGTAAATAAAGGTAACAATTATTACTGTATAGGCAGTATTGGCAAAATCATACATCATCCAACAAAGCACTTCTTTTGAATACGCTCTTCCCATATATCCTCAAATATAGAGAAAAAACAGGTTAGTATCAATAAGAGAAACACCCTAACGGGCTAAAAATTATAGTAGGGTAGGGCACTGATTGCCTATTAGAACAGTAGGGCAAAATGTTTGGAAAAAAACTTGGTGGGGCAAATAGATTTCTTGAGAGAGGAAAGAAACCCATAGAATCAAAAAAGAAGTTGGTTAGAGAACATCCCGATTAAGAAGGGAAGTTTACTAGGTTTAGACACTGCATGCTTTGTTTCCTCCGCTCTTTTGTCTACCAAGGGAAAACCAAGGGTCTTCTTAATACAATCTATCAAACTAGTTAGGAAATACATCCATATGGATATGGTGGGTAAAAGATTGTTAAACCTAATGAGGCTGGTAATGGGGTAAGGCTTTCTATAATCACTCCAAATACAAAGTATGCAGCAATCCTTCACTCAGCCTAAGGGATATCAACGAAGGTAGGAACTTTAAAAGTTATTTACAAAAATGGTTTGATAGGTTAGAAGATTGCATTACGGAAAAGATACTTAATAAGGCAAACGCCTGTCTTAATACATTTTTAGATTTATTTTTTCCTAAAGCCTGCCCTGGCTGTGGGAAGATTATTTCATCAGATGAGCTTTTTTGCCCTGATTGTGATAAGGCGTTAGTGTTTATAAGACCACCTTTATGCCCAATCTGTGGCATCCCCTTAAAATCGGGTGAAAGCCATGTCTGTGGCCAATGTTTAAAGGAGCCACCATTTTTTAAGGCAGGGCGCTCTTGCGCTATTTATGATGGTCCATTGAGTAATGCCATTACCCATTTTAAGTACCAAGGTGTAACTGCCTTGGCAAAGCCACTCTCCATGATAATGATAAGTACCCTATCCTCATTTATCAAAACAGCAAGTGTGGATTTAATCTTGCCTGTACCTTTGCATATAAAAAGTCTAAGACAGCGCGGCTTTAATCAGGCATTGCTCTTGGCAAATAAATTGGGTAAAAATCTTAAGTTGCCTGTTAAAGGGCTTGTATTAAAAAAGGTAAAGCAGACACTCCCTCAGGTTGGACTTTCTCAAGCCGAACGCCGAAAAAATGTAAGGGGCAGCTTTAAGGTCATCTCACCAGAAGATGTAAAGGATAAAAACATCCTTTTAGTAGATGATGTGTTTACTACTGGCACCACAGTGAATGAATGTAGCAAGGTATTGATTAAGGCTGGCGCAAGGAGTGTGTTTATAGTTACTTTGGCCAGGACTTATGAAGGTAAAGGATAAGATTTTAGATTGGAAGACATTAAAAGAAAAGGTTAGAGAATGGAAGAGGCAAGGTTTTACCATTGTCTTTACCAATGGTTGTTTTGACCTTTTACATATTGGACATATAAGATATTTAGAGGCAGCAAAGGGATATGGGGATAAACTGATTGTTGCCGTAAATAGCGATAAATCAGTAAGAGCTATTAAGGGCAGCAAAAAGCCTTTAGTGCCTCAGGAGGAAAGGGCGGAACTTATAGCGGCCTTAAGCTTTGTAGACTCTATAACAGTCTTTGACCAATCTACCCCCTTGGAATTGATTGAATACATCTGTCCTGATGTCTTGGTAAAAGGGAGTGATTGGGCAGAAGGTGAGATAGTTGGCAGTAAAACGGTTATAGCCCATGGTGGAAAGGTAATAAGGGTACCACAGGTTGAAGGGGCCTCTACTTCTATATTAATAGAGAGGATTTTGAAACGTTTTTGCTCCTGATTTTTCCATATGCTTTAATCATAAACTTTCGTAAATCAGTCTTAGATTGGGAGAGGGCATTTATATAATAAACTTTATTGTTAAAGCTTACTTTTATGGTTACAGGTATATTAGACGGGGCATCGCTATAGCTTGCAGCTAGGATAGCAGCTTGCTTCTTTCCTTTATTATCTCCACCGTAAGGCAGCAGTACTAATGGCCCTGGATACTTTAATGCATTTAAATAGCTATCTTCAGGGGTGACTAAAGAGATAAGATCCTCATTTTCTCTTTTGTTACGCCCAACAATGGCCTTAGTTAAAGGATTGAGACGAAAGTGACGGCCTAATTTAAGTAACCGAAGGTCCCTTCTCTTAATCTCTTTTTGATGTGTTAATAAGTCCTTTAATCTTCCAGAAAATACCTTATCTGTAAGCAAGCAACCACCTGCAGGTGAGGGGCATGCATCTATGCCAAAACTTTTTGCCAGTTTTAACTGTTCATTACGAGAACGCCCATGTATGTCCAAAAGCCTATCTCTGTTCACTTTTCCTTCCATTTCTGGCAAGGTAATGGGTAAGTGTTTTGCACTTAAGGGCAAAAGCAGATACTCACCACATCCACAGAGTTCTTTTATTTTTAATAATGCCTTCTTTGTTTGAGACATAGGACGTTGACCCAATACCTCACCAGTAAAAATAAAATCAAATCCTTCTTTTTTCATAATCTCGCATGCCTTTCTTGTCATAAGCAAATGGCAGTCCAAACAGGGGTTTAAACCAGTTCCATATCCAAATTTGGGATCTTTTATAATGGATAACATCTCATCAGTAATATCCATTATCCTTAATGGAATATCTATTTTTTGGGCGCTTTTTCTGGCTCCCTCACTAGAAAAAAAAGGAGTCTCAAAGCATACACCCTCTATCTCAATGCCCTGTTTTCTTAAGACCAACACCGATAAGATACTATCTAAACCACCAGAAAAGATAGAAAGTGCCCTGATTTTTTTCACCTTTTCTTTATCATCCTTAAAAACTCTTGCTCATCAATAATTTTTAGGCCCAAGCCTTTGGCGCGTTCAAGCTTAGAGCCTGGGTCTTTTCCTACTACTGCATAATTTACCTTCTTGCTTACTGCACTTACACACTTTCCTCCCAAGGCCTCCACCATGTTCTTTGCCTCATCGCGAGATATAGACAGTGCCCCTGTGAATAAAAACATTTTATCCTTTAAAGGCCCACCTTTTTCTTCCTTTACCATCCTTACGCCAGCCGTCTTTAATTTTTCAATTACCTTTAGGTTCTCAGGGATAGTAAAAAATTGTTTAATGCTTTGGGCGATCTTTGGGCCAATGCCTGGGGTTTCCTCAAGTCTTTCTACAGGCGTATCCATAAGTTCATCCATAGAATTTACTAAATCTGCGAGTAGTGTAGCAGTAGTATAGCCTACATAACGAATCCCTATGGCATAAATAATCCTATGAAGTGGTCTATCTTTACTTTCTTCTATTCCTTTAAGCAATTTTTGTGTATTTAATTCCCCTATAAATGTGGGGCGTGAAAGGCCCATGGCCTCTATGCGGGCATGCAGGTCTTTAAGTAGTTTTTCTTCTGTAAGATAATAAATATCCCCTACATCCTCTATCAATTTGCTTAATACCAATACTGTAGCCGTTCTTCCTCCTAGCCCTTGAATGTCCATGGCCCTTCTTGAGGCAAAATGTTTTAACCTTTCCATTAATTGGATAGGGCAAGCTATATTGAGGCAACGCCAAGCAGCCTCTTCTTGAAGCCTTATTAATCTGCTCCCACAAGATGGACAGACATTAGGGAACTCAATAGGTTTTTCTTTTCCAGTGCGTGCCTCTTCTATTACTTTTACTACATAGGGGATGACCTCTCCTGCCCTTTCTACCAATACCGTGTCGCCCACCCTAATATCTTTTTCTTTTATAAAGTCTTCATTAAACAAGGAAACACGGCTAATTGTAACCCCACCAACTTCTACAGGTCTTAATGTGCCCACCGGGGTGATAGTTCCTACACGGCCTACTTGAAACATTACTTCTTCTAATTTTGTTGTGGCCTGTTTTGGTTTGAATTTAAAGGCAATGGACCAGCGTGGGTGATGAGAGGTTTCTCCTAATAGGTGCTCTTGACCAATGTCGTTTACCTTGGTTACTATACCATCTATATCATAGGGAAATGTCTCACGCCTATTTTCCCAATCCTGGCAGAATTTGATTACATCCTCTATACCTTCACAGAGCTTAATCTCATTTGTTATCTTAAAACCACATTTTTTAAGTATTTCTAAGGCCTCCCAGTGTGTTTTTATGTGGCCACCAAGCAAATTTTTCTCTTTTCTATCAGTAGCATAAGTAATCTGGTATATAAAGGCATCAAGCCTCTTTTTGGCCACTTCCCTTGGGTCTTGTAGCCTTAAGGAACCAGCAGCCGCATTGCGAGGATTGGCAAATGGCGAGAGCCCTTCTTCTAACCTTTCTTGGTTAATCTTTCTAAATGTCTCCTTGTTAATTAATACCTCTCCCCTGACCTCCATAAAATAGATGCCAAATTGTGAAAGGGGTGCCTTTAAGGGGAAGGCATGGATAGTTTTAATGTTTGGGGTGATGTTTTCTCCAACTGCCCCGTCTCCCCTAGTTACCCCCCGAATGAGCATATCGTCTTGGTAGACCAAGGCAATGCCGGCACCATCAAACTTTGGCTCACATACATAGGCGATGTTAGGTATATTGAGGCCTTGAATAACCCGACGATGGAAATCCCTGAGTTCTTCTGGGGTATATCCGTTATCTAGGGAGAGCATCTTTGTTAGGTGGGGAACCTCAGGAAATACCTTGGTTAAACTACTTGCTATCCTTTGGGTGGGAGAATCAAGGGTAATGAGCTTAGGGTATTTTTCTTCAATCTCCCTTAGATACTTAAATAGTATATCGTATTCATAATCGGAGATGACTGGATCGTTTATTACATAGTATCTCCAATCATGATAATTGATAACTTCGCGTAAAGAATCAATAAGTTTTTTTGCTTCGCCTAAAGACAGTTTAGTATGTGCCTTGACAAAGCTTAAAAAATTAGTTGTTTTTCCTAATAATGCCCTTTGGGCTGATTTATCATACATAAAACAATACCTCGTTTTTTATAATCTACTTATAGCTCAAATGGTAATGTCTATTTTTACTCAGAATAGTCTGCCTTGTTCTTTGGCCTTCAGCTACAATATATACAATATTTGTTTAAAACTCAAGAAACAGACAAGAATATTGGATATTGGCACTACCCAGATAGTAACTATCCGCCAATACGAAACATTGGACGGTGGCTGGTGAATTTCATATAATTATGGTCATAAATCATTCCTCTTCCCTTCTAATAGATAGATCGATATTTTTTGGTTCTTTAACCCCTTTAAGGGTTGAGACCATAGCCTCTAGGGTCTTTGAAAAGAGGCTTTTAAGGAAAGGGTTAAGTGGGATATGCTTTCCACTTACAAAAAGTGAAACCCTTTCTTTGCTTTTATTTAGGAGAAATTTCTTCTCAATAAATGAAGTAAGGCCTGCTGTGTCCTCTAAAGAAAATTGAGGAATACTTATGTCTAAAATTTCATCACTGACCAGGGCTATAACCCCTTTAGCACCAGGGGGCTCAAACCCTTTTCTATGAACCTCAATTTTTGGCCTCTTGCTTTTTCTAAAGCCCTCAGCAAGTATAATATCAAAGTCTTCACCAAGAAGCTTAGAGATCTCTGCCAGGCTCAGATCATGGTCTACATTTTTTATTAGGGCCAGCTTTTCTGGCGAACTAAGCACTAAGGTATCAACGCCTGCCTGGGTATAACGCCAGGAGTCCTTTCCAGGCTTATCTAAATCAAAACCTCGGGGAGCATGTTTTATAGTAGCTACTTTATAACCACGCTCTTTAAGCTCAACCAGCAGTTTTTCTATCAGTTCTGTCTTTCCAACCTTTGAAGGACCAACAATGCAAAGGGTAGGGAGCATTTAAAAACCTCCAACTGAAATAGTTTTAAGTATTAAGTTTTCTCCTTGCCTGTTTTGCCTTTGTTTTCTAGTTAAAACTTTCAGCTTTTGACATTGTGGTCTTTATTTTTACAAAAATCAAGGGCTTGCCCTAGATATTGGACAAGCCCTTTTTAAAAAAGAGGATGGCCTCTTTTATAAAGGCAATACCAAGCTATTACTTATCAAATAGTACCAAGGTTATACTTAGTAGGCTCTTCCGCAAGAAGCCATATTACATGACCTATGCCGCCATAACCACCAAAATAGATATTGGCATTGGGATATGTAGATCTTAGCTCGTTTAGTCTGTTCACAGCCTCTCCAAGTACAGTTCTATAATCCCCAGTGAATATAGCTCCAACAGGGCAAGCGAGTTCACACGCTGTAGTGGGTTTTCCTCCATTTTTCATAGTAATAGGTTTTGCAGAAGGCTTGAATCTATCAAAGCAAAAGTCACACTTTACATATTGGTCAAGGTCTTCATTGAAACGGGGGATGTTGTAAGGACAGGCCGACTCCATTGGTATGCGGCAATTTTCAGGATTAGCCTCGTGGTTAAAGACCACAAAACCCTCTTCGGTTATCTCTACTCCGTCAGGGCATGCGTCTTTACAGCGTGGCGTTACACAGTGTCTGCATCGATCTATGAAGAAAAGCCATCTTGGCATCCCCTTTTTATCCAGAAATTCATTAAACCTGATGAGGGTCAAGTTTTTGCCTGAGAGGTCTGGGGGATTCTGATATGTACCCGTAAAGTTAGTTTGCTCCGCCGGCAAACTGTGCCACTGTTTACAGGCAACCTGGCAGGCCCTGCAAGCTATGCACCTTGATGTATCAAGTAACATCATGATATTTGCCATTTTTGAAACACCTCCTTTTTATGTTGTCACCTTTACAATGTCACAAATAAATTGCTTGGATTCTGGGATACCGGTATTGGCGTCACCAATATGAGGAGTGCAAAGATTGGCGCTGTCTCCAGTACAAAAGCCGGTGTAACCCCAGTGCCAGACGGTGCCTATATGGTGAAACCACTTACCGGCAATTTTATAGGGCTTAAACCGCTTGGTCACACAGGCCACAGCCCTCATGCGTTTGCCATAAAGTTCAGTACGCTTGGTCTTAATTTCTACTATATCGCCATTCTTGATACCCTTCTCTGCCGCAAGTTCTTCGCTCATCTCCACAAAGGGTTGAGGCATAAGCTCGCACAGCCACGGGTTGTTTCTGGTCAGTTGACCTGCCTGCCAGTGCTCGCTCACCCTGTAGGTGGTAGCAATAATGGGGAATTCTGGATCACCTGCAGCAGCTCGTTCCACACGCTCAGGCCGGGCATGAGCAAACAGCGTGGGTGAGCTTATAACACCGGTACCCAAAGGATTAGAGGTTAGCACTGTCTCCCAGGGCTCGTAGTGCTCCGGGAATGGACCATCTGCAAGGCTTGGACCAAAGATGCGTCCGTGACCCTCAGGAAACATGATAAAGGGATAGCGTGGTGCACTTCCACCTGGGGCCGTAAAGCCATCAGATACATCGCCACCATTAACATTAGGACCAGTAGAACCGGTACCGTCAACCCCAAAATCAAGCACCCATTTATGTGGTGCCAAGGGTTGTCCTACCTTTGGGTGGCCGCTTTGATAGACGGATGCCCCGTTATAGATGATCCTCCTATTCAAGGGCCAACAAATGGACCAATTGCTGTAAAGTCCGATGTAGTTGCCATCTGCCCTGAATTTCTCGACAGAGACCCTGTTTTCTTGCCGGTTGCCATTGGGTGTTATGTCACTATTATCAAAGGAGTTTATGGGATCACCTGGATTCACATAGTGGGAGCAATAGAGCCAGTTTCCAGAAGATGTTTTGCCATCCGTCTGTAGGGTGCTCTTGGTAGCATCCGGTCCCCAGAAACCATCAACCCGTGTGCCGGGTGTCCCAGTTGTACTACCTGGCATAAAGTAGCCATTTATCTCCTTAGCTACCTTATGGGGGTCTGCCAGCGGAAGGCCTGCCCTGGAATCTATCTCGCCACTATCATAACTCCTACCATCCATGCCATGAGCATCTGTGCCTGGATAAGGGCCCCAATGGAGGTTGGCAACAGGATCAGCCAAAAGGGTCCCTTTTTCTGGCTTATAGAGGTTAATGAGCCTTTTGCCCAGCTCATTGATGATGCTAAGGTCATCCATGGCTTGACCTGGGGGATCGGCTGCCTTATAACGCCATTGACTCCATCTTCCGCTATTGCTGAGAGAGCCTTCCTTCTCATACATTGCCGCTGCCGGCAGTAAATATACCTCCGTTTTTATGGCTGAAGGAGTAGCCCCGGGTCTTTTCCAAAAGGCTGCTGTCTCAGTCTCCCACAAATCAACGCACACCAGCCAGTCAAGATGCTCAAGTGCCTTTCTCTCCCAACTCACACTTGGTCCACCCACTGCTGGATTTTGACCCCAACACATCAGTCCATAGATGAGCTGGGGTTTGTCTTCTGGCGTCCCCAACTGGGGAACCATGTCCTCAAAGATTCAGGTATGGGTGTACCAGTAGTCTTTATCTGCCTTGGGGAGATACTGATAGGCGGTGTCAAGATTTGCGTGGCCTGTATGCTCCAGTGGCCACCAGGCCGCAAGCAGGCTGTCAATATACCTAGGTCCATTTTTCCACCAGGCAAGGCTTATAGGGTTACCAGAACCGCCACCTGGGGTAGGGTCCTGTGGGGTGTGTGTAGTCGTATAGTAGTTGTGATACGCAGCTCGGTCTTTAAAA